>VGPQ01000024.1 GCA_016882555.1 Cyanobacteria bacterium M_surface_7_m2_040 | reverse complement strand
CTCACCCAGGTGTCATTCCTGTTGCCCTGCGAGCGCAACCCGGCCGAAGCGATCAACGGCATCGCTGCCAGTGCCACGCGCCTCAGCCAACCCTGGCAGGCGGCACTGAACTGCTTCCAGGCGATGGTGGAGCACTGCGATGCGGTGCTGGCCCACAACGCTGTCTTTGACCGGCAATGGTTCAGCAATGCCGGTGGTGCGTTGGGAGCCATCCCGCGGCCCTGGATCTGCTCGATGGACGACATCCGCTGGCCCCAGGAACGTCTGCTCAAGAGCAACCCCTCGGTGCGCGATCTGGCCCTGGCCTATGGCGTGCCGGTGTGGGCGGCCCACCGCGCCCTCACCGACTGCATTTATCTAGCCCAGGTGCTGGAGCGTTGCGACGATCTCGAACAGCTGCTGGAGGCGGCGCTGGAACCCCGCAGCCTGTTCCGCGCCCAGCTCAGCTACAGCGAGCGACACCAGGCCAAGAACGCCGGGTTCCGCTGGAACGACCCGGTTCAGGGCGCCTGGACCCGACGGCTCAGCGCGCGGGAAGCCCGGGCTCTGCCCTTCCCAGTGCAGTTGATCGAAGCCACGGCCGCAGGGGCTGACAGCTGGCCTCAGAGCGCCTGATCTGCGCTTGTGCGGCGCGATTTGCTCCCATTGCCGCATTTCGTGGTCAAGCTGAAGGGTGTGGCCCAGGGTCGATGGCCAGCCTTGATCAGCCGCCGGCACCGGCAGAACTGCAGGAACGGCTGCAGCGCTGGCAGGCGGCGCGCACCTGGGCCCGCTTAATCCGCGAGGCGGAATGCCTCTGGCATGTGGATGTGCGCACCCTGCATCGGCTGGCTGCACAGGAGCTCGGGCAGCTCCACAGCGAGGTGCCAACGCGGTTGAGGCCACAGGTCAACCGGTGGCTCAAAGGCTATGGGGCAGCCACACGACTGTGGTTGCGTTAGGCATGAAAAAACCGGCTGGGGAAGCCGGCCGTTTGCACACGCTTCAGCCTGGCTGAGCGGGTTGTGCCGAGAAAGGAATCGGAGCGGCGGGATTTGAACCCACGACCCCCACTACCCCAAAGTGGTGCGCTACCAAGCTGCGCTACGCCCCGGCTCAAGGAACGTATCACAACAACAGCACCGCTCCGACCACCACCAGGCCGAGGCCGAGCAGCAGCAGAGCCAGGGCAGCGGCGACGTTGAGACGCCTCAATCTCAGCGCGCCCCCACGCCTGGATGGGAGCGGTGCATCCATCTCCCCACGGCGCCGGATGCGCTTCAGCAGCCGTGCCGCCAGCCGGTCGCGCGACAGGGTGGCATACCCCCCCAGGCCCCACTGCTGGGCCAGCAGCCGCAGCTCAGCCAGGCTCATGCTGGCGAGCCGCAGCTCAGGCAGGCGTCGCCAGGCCCTGGTCTGGGCTGGCAAGGCCGCGCCGGCGGCTGGCCCCAACAACCCCTGCAAAGCCCCAGTGGCCATCCACTCCGGGATCAGCACCACCAACACCGCCAGAAACCCATACAGCTCCACCAGGCCCCGCGGCAGGGGATGAAGGGGTCTGTAGCCGTCCGGCTCGGGCGGGGTGGGGGTGTTGGGGGTCACAGGCTTGGCGCTCGGGGAACAGCAAGGGCCAGCAACGGCTGGGTCTGCTGGGGGGAAGCCGCCGCCGCGGCACCCGGGCGATCACGCCACTGCAGCTGAGGTTCTGCCGGCCGCAGCCGCACGGTCCAGAAGGCCAGGGCAAAGCAGAGACCGATGGTGGCCACGATCGCCACAATCACAACGCGGTCGGGCAATGGGGTCATCGCAGGCGCAGCTTGAAACGGTCTGCGGTCATGTCAGCGGTCGGATCAGCGTTCATGGCTCAGACTCAAACGCTCTCGGTGCGCATGCAGCTGGTGCGCTGGGGCAACTGCTCCAGAATCATCTGATCCCCCCGCAAGATCAACGTCAACAGATCATTGCGGTACACGATCCCGAGGATCGGCTCGGCATCAGCGCTGCCCGGCTGCTGGCGGAACAGGGTGGTGCGATACCGGCCTGTGATCAACGACGCCTGGGCGTCATTGCGCTCCACCACCACCTGTCCCCGTTCGGAGCAGAGGTAGGTCTCCTTGATGGCGTAGTCCTCCCACCAGGGGGAACCCATCGCCAGCAGCAGGGCTGCAACTGCAGTTGGCATGAACAACAGGCGTCAGAGCAGTGCGATCGGGGCATTGTCGCCGCGCAGCACGCAATGGGGAATGCGCCAGTCGAAGGCCTGCCACACGCGTGAATCCAGCCGGTAGTCCGCACCAGGGAAGGGCCCAAGCGGCACACCGCTGGGCTGCGCCGAGCAGTAGGGGCGGCTGCCGGGCTTGGCCAAGTACTGCTGGTGGTAGGGCTCGGCCGCAAAGAACGGCGCCCCGTGGCGGATCTCCGTGGTGATGGGGCCGAACCCGGCGGCCTGCAGCTGATGTTGGTAGTGGTCGCGGCTGGCCTCGGCCAGCGCCAGCAGCGTTGGATCCTGCACAACGATGCAGGAGCGGTACTGGCTGCCGCAGTCGTTGCCCTGGCGATCGCCCTGGGTGGGGTCGTGGCATTCCCAGAAAAGCTTCAACAGATCACTGAAGCCGATGCGGCTCTGGTCCCAGACGACCCGCACCACCTCGGCATGGCCCGTGCGACCGCTGCACACCTGCTGATAGGTGGGGTTGTCCAAGCTGCCGCCGGCGTAGCCCACCGCGGTGGTGACCACCCCTGGCAGACGCCAGAACCCCTTCTCCGCCCCCCAGAAACAACCACAGCCGAAGAGAGCCTCCCCTTCGCCAGCGGCGGGCGGGGCCGTGATCGGGGTGCCGAGAATCACATGCTGACCGGGGGCCTGCAAGCGGCCATCCTGCTGAAACAGACCAAACACCAAAGACGCGGCAGCTCCGCGCGAGCCTAGGCAGAGCCGCGGCCCTCGGCGCTGGGGCTGCCGGCGGGCACCAGGGCGATGTGGTTGAGCAGGGTGGTCGTGAAGGCAAACAGCAGGAAGGGCAGCGACAACACCAGGATCAGGCCCACCCCCACCAGCGCAAAGATGGGGCGGCTGGCCCCCATCAGGGCCAGGCCCGCGGCCAGGCTCACAAAGATCACCGCCATCCAGATCAGAATCTGGGCGTAGATGTCACCGAAGGTGAGCGTGCAGCGCAACTGATAACGCTGCGCGGTTGGGTCAGACTGAGCGAATGCTGCCATGGCTCCAAACAAGCGCTGGGGGTCTGCGTCCAGATAAGCGACAGCTGAGGCTGCTGTCTGGTGGCCGCAACACTCGTTCAGAGCAGCGTCACACCGGGGTCTGCAATTGCTGATCAGCCTGCTGTCGCTCCCACAGGCGCCGGTACGTGCCCGGCACCGCCAACAGCTCCTGATGGCGGCCCTGTTGCACCAGGCGACCGTCATCGAGCACCAGCACGCGGTCGGCACCGGCGGCGGCCGAGAGCTGGTGGCTGATCATCAACACGGTGCGGCCGCGCTGGGCCCGCACCGAGGCGAGAATTTCGGCCGCGGTGGTGTTGTCAACGCTGGCCAGGGCGTCATCGAGCACCAACAAGGGGGCATCCAGCAGCAATGCCCGCCCAAGGGCCGTGCGCTGGCGCTGGCCACCGCTGAGGGTGATGCCCCGCTCACCCACCAGGGTCTGGTAGCCATCGGGAAAGCCCTTGATGTCGGCGGCCAGCCGGGCCTGTTCGGCCACCCGCTCGACGGCGCTGAGGGGGGCTTCGGGGTCGCCATAGCGCAGGTTGTCGGCCAGGGTGGCGGTAAACAGGTAGCCCTCCTGAGGCACCAGGGCCACCTGAGCGCGCAGGGCCTCGAGCTCCAGGGCTGTCACATCGAGCCCATCGAGGAACAGCTGACCAGGGGCCACCTCCACCATGCGGCCCAGGGCCCGCGCCAGGGTGGTCTTGCCGCAACCGACGGGCCCCACCACGGCCACGAGCTCGCCTGACTCGAGACTGAAATGCACGTCGCTGAGGGCCGGCCGCTGGGCTCCCGGGTACTGCACGGTGAGTCCGCGTGCCTCGATCGCACCGCGGCGCACGCTCGCCGGGGCGGCGGGCTGCCGCGGCGACACAATCCTGGGCACCCGGCCGAGCAGATCCTCCACCCGCTCCAGGCTCACCTGGCCGGTCTGGAAGGTGTTGAGGGTGAAGCCCAGCAGCGCGGTCGGAAACACCAGCCGTTCGACGTAGAGGATCAACGCCACCAGATCACCGATCGAGAGGCGGCCGCTTTCCAGCTGGCCGCTGCCCAAGGCCAGCAGCAGCAGCAGGCTCAGGGAGGAGATCCCCTCGAGCAGCGGGAACAGGGTGCTGCGGGTACGGGCCAGCCCCAGGGCCGCATCGCGGTACACCCGGTTGCGGCCGGCGAAGGCGGCCCGCTCGGTGCTCTCCTGGCCATAGATCTTGATCGCGCTGATGCCGCTGAGGTCTTCCTGCACCAGGTCGCTGAGCCCGGCCAGGGCCTCCTGCTGACGGCGCTGCTGGCGCATCATGCGGCCGCCGAACAGGCGCACCACCATCAGCATCAGGGGGTAGAGCCCGACGGCCGCCAGGCTCAACCAGGGATCGATCGCCAGCATCGCCGGCAGGGTGAGCGCATAGGCCAGGGCCGTGTTGGTGAGGCTGAGCACGGCAAAGCCCAGCAGGCGTCGCACGTTTTCGACATCACTGGTGGCGCGGCTGATCACCTCGCCGCTGCCGGTGGTCTGCACCCAGCCGGGCTCCTGCCGCAGCAGGTGCTCGAAGATGCGCTGCTTGAGATCGGCCTCCACCTGCCGGCCGACACCAAACACGAGCATCCGCGACCACAGCCGCACGCCGCCCATGACGGTGGCCAGGGCCACGATCAGCCAGGCCTGGTGGAGAACATCGCTGAGGGCGAAGCCGTCCTGCAGGTCGTCGACAACGCGCCGCACCAGCAACGGGATGGTCACGCTCAGCAGGTTGACCGCCACCAGGGCGCCCATGCCCAGCAGCACCAGGCGGCGGTGTGGCCGCAGGTAGCGCAGGATCAGAGCCAGCCGCGGAGCAGCCATCGGCAACGACAGGGCGGCAGAGTCAACGCCAACCTAAAGACCGACCGCCTCGCGCCATGGGCAGCTCCGACCAGACCCATCCGCTCCATGCCAGCGACCGCGAGACCGTGGACCGGCTTCTGGCCGCCGCGCAGCCCTCCGAGGCCGACCTGGTCGATGCAGCACGGCTGCTGATGCGCTACCAGGGTTTTCCAGGTGCCGCCGACCTGCAAGACGACCTGGCCAAGATCCTGCGGTTGTGGCAGCTCGATCGTGCGGCCCTGCACGAGCGCACCAAGGCCATCTGGGCTGCGGGGTACCGGCCAGCGCCGGCGGCCGGCGATGCGGTCGGCTCGGGGTTTGACACCACGGATCAGGAGAACAGCTGAGGAGAGCCACTGATCAGGGCCCGCCCCCTCGCCAAGGAGCCCCCTTTCGGGTGATAGTGGAGCTGTCCCCATCACCCAGCCCGGAGTGCACTGCACCCGGGCTTTTTTCTGGCCTGTCATGGCCGATCCTCGGCCTGATCCCCTGCCGTTGCCCTGCTGTCCGTTTACCGCCTAACGCCTGAGCGATGAGCACCCCTCCCGTTTCCCCGCTGCTTTTGGAGCAGCTGCTGGTTGGCACCGATCTCAACACTGACCAGGCCACTGCACTGATGCAGGCCTGGCTGGGGGGCACCGTTGAACCGGTGATGACCGGTGCCCTGCTGGCCGCCCTACGGTCCAAGGGAGTGAATGGCGAAGAGCTGGCGGCCATGGCTGCCGTGCTCAGGGAGGCCTGCTCCCTGCCGGGCGAACGTCCAGCTTTGCAGCTCGTTGACACCTGCGGCACCGGCGGCGCCAACGTGGGGCGCGGCTATGAGGGCTTCAACATCTCCACGGCCGTGGCTTTCACGGCGGCCGCCTGCGGCGTGGCCGTGGCCAAACACGGCAATCGCAGCGCCAGCGGGCGGGTGGGTTCGGCCGATGTGCTCGAGGCCCTGGGCCTCGATCTGCAGACCCCGACCGATCAGGCCCTGGCCGCCCTCAGCCGAGTCGGTGTGACCTTTCTGTTTGCGCCGGGCTGGCACCCCTCCCTCGCCGGCCTCGCCCCGCTGCGCCGGGCCCTGGGCGTGCGCACGGTGTTCAACCTGCTGGGTCCCCTGGTCAACCCCCTGAAGCCCGAAGCCCATGTGCTGGGCGTGGCTCGCCGCGACCTGCTCGATCCCATGGCCGACGCCCTCAGGCGCCTCGGCATGACCCGCGCGGTGGTGGTGCATGGCAACAGCGGCCTCGATGAGGCCGATCTGTCGGGCCCCAGCGAGCTGCGACTGCTGGAGCAGGGCGCCATTCGAACGGCCCAGCTCGATCCAGGCGAACTGGGGCTGGGGCTGGCCCCGCTGGAGGCCATCGCCGGCGGCGGGCTCGAGACCAACCGCGCCATTCTCGAAGCGGTGCTGCAGGGGCGCGGCACCCCGGCCCAGCGGGATGTGGTGGCCTTGAACAGCGCCCTGGTGCTCTGGGTGGCAGGCCAGTGCAGCAGCTTTGCCGATGGACTTGAGGCGGCCCTCGCCGCCCTGGCCGCGGGCCTCCCCTGGGAGCGGCTTGAGGGCCTGCGCCAGGCCCTCGGCTCTGGCGCTGTCCGATGATCAACCCAGAGCCGACGATGCCGTTGCGCGCGATCACCCCAGCCCACCAGCCCGCCAGCGGTGATCAGGCCGTGCTGGTGCTGGCCGACGGCACGGTGCTGCGCGGGCACGGTTTCGGTGCCCGCGGCACCACCATCGGCGAAGTGGTGTTCAACACCGGCATGACCGGTTACCAAGAGGTGATCACCGACCCCAGCTACGCCGGCCAGTTGGTCACCTTCACCTACCCCGAGCTGGGCAACACCGGTGTCAACGCCGCAGACCAGGAGGCGGATCGTCCCCATGCCCGGGGGGTGATCGCCCGTCAGCTGGCACCCGCGGCCAGCAGCTGGCGAGCGGAAGGCAGCCTCGACGAGTGGCTCAGCCGCCATGGGGTGGTGGGAATCTGCGGTGTGGACACCCGGGCCCTGGTGCGTCACCTGCGCGAGGGCGGAGCAATCAATGGCGCCATCAGCAGCGATGGCACCCCACCCGCCGCCCTGCTGGAGCAGGTGCGCAGCGCCCCACGGATGAACGGCCTCAACCTCGCCGCCCAGGTGACCACGGCGAGCGCCTACCACTGGGACCGCCCGTGCAGCGCCACATTCGATCAGCGCCGCCAGGACACCCCGCAGCGCCCTTACCGGGTGGTGGCCATCGACTTCGGCATCAAGCGCGCCATTCTCGAGCGTTTGGTGGCCCACGGCTGCAGCGTTGAGGTGCTGCCGGCCGACGCCAGCATCGAGCAGGTGATGAGCCACCAGCCCGAAGGGGTGTTTCTCTCCAATGGCCCCGGTGATCCCGCCGCCGTGGAGAGCGGCATCGCCCTCGCCAGGGAGCTCCTGGAGCACAGCGGCCTGCCCCTGTTCGGCATCTGCCTGGGGCACCAGATCCTGGGCCTGGCGCTGGGGGGAACCACCTTCAAGCTCGGCTACGGACACCGCGGCCTCAACCACCCCTGCGGCAGCCCCGGGGATGTGGAGATCACCAGCCAGAACCATGGCTTTGCCCTCGCCGCCGACTCCCTGCCCCCGGAGCGGGTGCGCATCACCCACCTCAACCTCAACGACCGCACCGTCGCCGCCCTGGAGCTGACCGACCAGCCGGTGTTTGGCGTGCAATACCACCCCGAAGCCAGTCCAGGACCCCACGACGCCGACCACCATTTCGCCCGCTTCACCGCCTTGATGGCCGCGCGCCGCTGAACGACCGCAGCGATCGGACGCGCGCAGCACACACTTTTGTTGCGGGGGCGACCAACCTGGATTTGCTCCCTACACTTCGGCCCAACGGTCACCAGGAGCTTGGACCCATCACCGACCTGCAGCGATTGACGGTCTCCCTGCGGGGTGGATGCGAGCAGCAGGCCCACTGCCAGCTGTTCCAGTTCACCGGCCAGTTGGATGCCTACTCCGACAAACACTTCACCGACTTCATCAGCAACCACCGCAGCGCGACCCCGCAGCCGCTGGTGATTGACCTGAGCAAGATCGATTTTCTTGACTCCTCCGGTCTCGGCGCCCTGGTTCAGGTGGCGAAGGACTGCACGGCCAAGCGCTACCCCTTTGTGGTGGTGGGCAACGCCAGGGTGGTGCAGACGGTGAAGCTGGTGCGGCTGGAAGAGTTTCTGCATCTGCAAAGCGATCTCGACACCGCTCTTGGCCAGTTCGCCGCCTGAGGCCGGGGCATCCCCATCCCCCTCCAGCCGCTGGCTGGCGCCACTGCTGCCCAGTGCCCCACAGGCTGAACTGGGACCGCTGCAGCTCGCCTGGCTCGGGGATGCGGTGTGGGAACTGCATCAGCGCCTGCACCACTGCCAAAGTCCAGCGCGGGCCCGCGACATGCATCGCGCCGTGGTGGCGGCGGTGCGGGCTGATGCCCAGGCCCAGGTGCTGCAGCAGCTGGAACCCTGGCTGCGCGAGCCCGAACGCGATCTGGTGCGCCGGGCCCGCAACCGAGCCGGTCAGGGGCCGCGCCGCGGCGATGCCCAGGCCTATGGCCTGGCCACTGGCTTTGAGGCGCTGGTGGGCTGGCTGTTCCTGCAGGATCCGACCCGGCTGGTCGAACTGCTAAATCACTTGAAGGAGAACGCCCCATAACCCTTCGCCCCCTCACGCCATGAGCCCTCGTTTTCAACGCCGTCCGGAAGGTCGGGGCGGCTCCGGGGGGTCGGGCCGTCCAGAAGGACGCTGGGCCAAGCGGGGCGATCAAGGACGCCCTGAGGGGCGAGCGTCGGGTCGCTCAATGGGGCGCCCATCGGAGCGCCCGGCGTCCCCTGGGCGCAGTTGGGGCGCCGGCAAGCCGGAGTGGCGCCGCGAGTCCAGCGGCGGCGAGGCACGCAGCGAACGGCGGTCGGGGCCGGAGCGGCCCCGCCAGCGATTTGGCGAACGCCCCAGCGGCCAATGGGGCGGCAGTGAGCGCGGGGAACGGCGCGACCGCCGCTTTGCGGGCGAGCGCCGTCCGTTCGCTGGGCGCGGCGATCGCCTCGACACCCGCCGCACCCCCCGCTTCGAGTCTGAACGCGCCGGCACCTCGGCCCCAGCCCAGGGCGAAGCCGAAACCCATCTCGAGCCGACGGCCAGCGACCTGATCTGGGGTCGTCATCCGGCTGAAGCGGCCCTGGAGAGCGGCCGCCCAATCCATCGCATCTGGTGCACCCCCGAGCTGCGCCACACGCCCCGCTTTCTGCAGCTGCTGCGCGAGGCCAAAGCCTCCGGGGTGCTGGTTGAGGAGGTGACCTGGGCGCGCCTGGGCCAGCTCACCGGCGGTGCCGTGCATCAGGGCATCGTGCTGCAGAGCGCCGCCGCCGAGACCCTTGATCTGGACAGCCTGATCGAAGGCTGCAGCCAGATCGGCGAACCGCCGCTGCTGATGGCCATCGATGGCCTCACCGATCCCCACAACCTGGGGGCGATCGTGCGCAGTGCCGAAGCCCTCGGCGCCCACGGCATGGTGCTGCCCCAGCGCCGCTGCGCCGGTCTCACCGGCTCGGTGGCCAAGGTGGCCGCCGGTGCCCTGGAGCACCTGCCGGTGGCGCGGGTGGTGAATCTCAACCGTGCCCTCGACACGCTCAAGCAGGAGGGCTATCGGGTGGTGGGGCTGGCGGCCGAAGGCAACGTCACCCTGGAGGAAGCCGATCTCGACGGTCCCCTGGTGGTGGTGACCGGCTCCGAAGGTGATGGGCTGTCGCTGCTCACCCGCCGCAGCTGCGATCAACTGGTGCGCATCCCTCTGCGGGGCAGCACCCCGAGTCTCAATGCTTCGGTGGCCACCGCCCTGCTGCTGTACGAGATCGCCCGTCGCGGCTGGATGCGGGGCCTCAGCGGCCAGGCACCGGCACCACGCATCCAGCGGCCCTCGTTGCCCAACGCCGCTGCCCCGTCCAACGACGGCAACGACGATGGGGCTGCCGTTGAGCCGGTTGAGCAGGAGACGTTTGCAAACGTCAATGTGGCCGCCGCCATGCCCGAGCCGAGCCTCGACATCCCTGCCCCAGGCGAGGCCCAGAGCGGTCCCCATGCCGATGGGGGGGGCGCCCCGAGCGCGGAGCCATGGGTCGAGAGCGCACCGGG
>VGPQ01000023.1 GCA_016882555.1 Cyanobacteria bacterium M_surface_7_m2_040 | reverse complement strand
TTGCGGATGAACAGGGCCTCGCCATCCAGGCTGCCGCTGATCTCGGCCAGGTCGTCCGCCAGGGCCAGGGGGGCGAGCTCGGGCAACAGCTGCCACCGGCTGCGGATGCGGGCAGCCAGAGCGTCCATCAGCGGATGCAGGCTCATGTGGAGGTCTCTGCCAGCAGAATGCAGATCCTGCCATGGGTCTTGCCTTGCCCACCGCTGCTCCAGCTGACCTGCTCGGCGGCCTCGACACCGCGCGCACCTGGACGCTTGCGTCTGGCAGCCGGGTGGTGACGCTGCCCCTGCGCGATGCACCCTTGGTCTGCCTGGATCTGTGGTGTCGGGCCGGCAGCGCCTTTGAGACACCTGCCGAAAGCGGCCTCGCCCATTTTCTCGAACACATGGTGTTCAAGGGCAGCGATCGCCAGGCCGCCGGGGCGTTTGACCTGAACATCGAAGCCCTCGGCGGCAGCAGCAATGCCGCCACCGGTTTCGATGACGTGCACTACCACGTGCTGGTGCCCCCAGAGGCCGCAGCTGAGGCCTGTGAGCTGCTGTTGGATCTGGTGTTGCAGCCGCGTCTGGATCGTCACGATTTCGATCTTGAGCGGCAGGTGGTGCTCGAGGAGCTGGCCCAGAGCCAGGATCAGCCCGATGAGATGGCTCTGCAGACCCTGCTGGAACTGGGCTGCAGCCCCCATCCCTACGGCCGCGCCATCCTTGGTGAGCAGGCCCTGCTCGACGCCCACACCCCGGCCGCGATGCGGAACTTCCAACAGCGTCGCTACCGCAGCGAGCATTGCGTGCTGGCGCTCAGTGGGGCCCTGCCCCAGGAGCAGCTCGACACCCTGCTCGAGCAGCTGCAGCGATCGCCCCTCAATCAGCTGCTGCCGGCGGCTATGGAGACGTCGCCAGCGCTGCTGCAGCTGCAACCCGGCCTGCACCGGCGCAGCTTTGCGCGGCTCGAGGCGGCGCGTCTGCTGATGGCCTGGGCCTTGCCACCAGCGGCTGACCGGCCGGCTGTGGCAGCTCTGGATCTCGCCACCAGCCTGCTGGCCGAAGGCCGCCGCAGTCGTCTGGTGGAGCGGCTGCGGGAGCAGTTGCGCCTGGTCGAGAGCATCGACCTCGACCTGCAGGTGCTCGAATTCGGCAGCCTCGCCCTGCTGGAGGCCGTGTGTGATCCGGCCGACATCGGCGCCGTGCGCCAGGAGGTCAACGCAGTGCTCGCCGGCAGCCTGAGCAATCCTCCCGACGACCAGGAGCTGGCCCGTGGCCTGAGGCTGGTGGGTAACGGCTACCGCTTTGGCCTGGAGTCGCCCGCTGGGGTGGCGGGTGTGATCGGCAACAGCGCCCTGTGGCAGCGGCCCCTGGATCTGCATGAACCGCTGACCACACTGATGGCCCTCGACAACACCGCTCTGCAGGCCGCCTTCAGGCTGCTGGATCCCGACCAGGCCTGCATTCTTGAGGCGATGCCGGCATGAGCGAGAGGCCGATGCAATGGCAGCAGCAGCGGCTCTCGGGCGGCCTCCAGCTGGCCCTGGCCGAACGGGCTGCGCCGGATCTGCTCGCGGCGCGGCTGTGGATGGCCGGCGGCAGCAGTGCCGATCCACGCGGCCAGCGCGGCGCCCATCAACTGCTGGCGGGTGTGCTCACCCGTGGGTGCGGCCCCCTCTCGGCGGAAGCCCTGGCAGATCTGGTCGAAGGCCGCGGCGCAGCCCTGCGCGCCGAGGCCCATGAGGATGCGTTGGTGATCAGCCTCAAGTGCGCCAGCAGCGATGCCGACGTCCTGTTGCCGGTCCTGCTGGAGATGGCCAGTGCACCGGCACTCGAAGCCGAGCAGATCGAGATCGAACGCCAACTCAACCTGCAGAGCCTGCAGCGCCAGCGGGAGGATCCCTTTCAGCTCTGCCATGAAGCCCTGCGCCGGCTGCTCTACGGCGATGGCCCCTACGGCCACGACCCCCTGGGGCTGGAGCCGGAGTTGGACGGCATTGAGCGCGATCAGCTCAGCCACCTGAGTGGCACCCTCGGGGCATCCGGTGCTGCCCTGGTATTGGCCGGCGTGATTCCTGCCGGAACCCTGACCCGCTTGGAGCACAGCCTCCTGCAGACCCGCTGGCAGCCCGCCGCCGCCGGCCGGCCAGTCGTGCTGCAGCACCCGCTGCCCGAAGCCACGATCGCCTGCACGGAGGAGGACACCGAGCAGTTGGTGCTGATGCTGGGATGCAGGGTGCCGCCCCTGAGTGATCCGGACAACCTGCCCCTACGGGTGCTGCAGGCCCACCTCGGCCTCGGAATGTCGAGCCGGCTGTTTTTGGTGATGCGGGAGGAACGGGGACTGGCCTACGACGTGGGGGTGCACATGCCCGCCCGGCGTGGCCCGACCCCGTTCATCTGGCATCTGTCGACCTCGGCCGATCGCGCCGCTGAGGCCACCACCGCCCTGCTTGATGAATGGCAGCGGCTGCTGGAGACCCCCTTGCTGCCCGCCGAACTCACCCTGGCGAAGGCCAAGTACCACGGTCAGGACGCCATGGGTCGTCAGACCTGCGGACAGATTGCCGATCGCCAGGCGCTGCTGATGGGGTTCGGCCTGCCCGAGGACGCCATCGCCGCAGCGCTGCGGCGGGCCGAAGCCCTGAGCGCTGAGGAGCTGCAGGCCGCTGCCCGCCGGCATCTGCAGGCCCCGAGCCTGAGCCTCTGCGGGCCCAAATCAGGGTTGCGCGCAGCCGAACAGGCCTGGATGGAGCATCCAATCAGGGGCGCCTGAGGCACCCGGCGGCAATCAGGAAGGTGCCCCGGCGGAAGCGCACCGCCAGCAGATCGCCAGACCGGAGGGCCACGACCTGACCCACCTCATCGGCGGTCACCAGATCCGCCGGCCGGAGCATGGGCATCGGATCGGCGGTCTTGAGATAGGGCAGCGGCGCGGCCAGAGCGACCGCCTCACCGACCTGGAATGAACCCGGTTGCTCCATCGCCCCTGCAGCGGCTGGCTCCCGGACCCTACCTGCAGCAGGATGGAGCGGAGTTCGGCCATTGCCTTGCGGGCCATCGCCATCTGGAGTGGAGCCCTCGCCGGGCTGATGCTGATCCTGGCCGGAGGCCTGATCACTGCCGCCGTGCCCTGGCCCGATGCAACCCAGGTCGTTGGGCTGCTGCCCTTGCCCATGACACTGCAGGTGCCGGCGCTGCTGCTCACCGCCCTGGTGTGCGGGCCGCGCAGCGCCATGCTGGCGGCCATCGCCTACCTGAGCCTGGGCCTGTTTCAGCTGCCGGTGTTTCAGGGCGGTGGCGGTATCGGCTATGTGCTGGAGCCCGGCTTTGGCTACCTGGTGGGCTTCGTGCCGGCCGGCTGGCTCAGCGGGCGCCTGGCACGGCAGGCTGGTGTCGACGATCTGCTGAGCCTGTTCGGCATTGCTCTGCTGGGGCTGGGGGTGCTGCAGCTGTTCGGCCTGCTCAACCTGTTGCTGGGCGGCCTGGCAGGACGCTGGCCCCAGGGGCTGCTTCAGCTTGTGGTGAGTTACAGCCTCGCCCCCCTGCCGGCCCAGCTGCTGTTGTGCTGCCCTGTGGCCGTGCTGGCGCTGGTGCTGCGTCGGGGGCTGAAACTCAAGCCATGACAGCGAAATCGCGCCGGGCTCCCCGCAGGATCAGTGTGGTGATCGCCGCCCTGGTGGTGTTCCTCGATCAGCTCAGCAAGCACTGGGCAGAACTGCATCTACCGGCGGGGGTGATTCGCCCCTGGCTGCCGGGCCTGCTCGCCCACCAGCTGGTCTACAACCGCGGGGCCGCCTTCAGCCTGCTCACCGGCGCCCAGCCGTTGCTGGCCCTGATCAGTGCCGTGGTGGTGGTGGCCATTGGCATCTGGTTGGTGCGTCAGAGCCAGCTGCGCCCGCTGCAGAGCGTGGCGATCGGGCTGCTGCTCGGTGGTGCCGCCGGCAACGGCATCGACCGCTGGCGCAACGGTGCCGTGGTCGATTTTCTGGCGCTGGTGCCGATTGATTTTCCCGTCTTCAACGTGGCCGATGTGGCGATCAACCTGGCGGTTGCCTGCTTCGTCATCGATCTGCTGAGCACCCGGGGTGCCCATGAACCCTGAAGTCCTGCTGCAGCGCCTGCAACTGCTCTGGCTGCGCTGGCGCTCCCCTGCCCAACCGCAGCTGCTGACGCTGCTGCCCGGCGGCGAGCGCAAGCTCACCGAGCTGATCCCGGGGCGCTACCGCCTGGGTCGCGACAGTGGTTGCGAGGTGGTGATCGACCACAGCGCCGTGAGTCGCGAGCATGCGCTGCTCGAGCAGCGCAGTGGGGCTTGGCTGCTGCGCGACAACCACTCCACCAATGGTCTGTGGTGGCAGGGTCGCCGCATTCAGGAGCTGGTGCTGCGCGATGGCGACCGGGTGCGCCTGGGGCCGCCGCAACAGGCTGATCTGCCCGAGCTCTGCTTCAGCGCCCCGCCGCTGCCAGAGCTCCAGAAGCTTCGCCTGGTGATCGGCTGGATGATCCTGGGAGGCCTCGGCTTCGGCGGCAGTTTGCTGCTGCTCTCGGTCGCATTGATGCCGATTCGCGGCAGCCTGGCGACCGTGCGCGGCCCGCTGGCCCTCTACGACCGCCAAGGTCGGGCCATCAGCAGCGTGGATGCGCTCAAGCACCGCGAATTGCCGGGCCTGAGCGCCTACCCGTCAGTGCTGATCGATGCCCTGCTGGCCAGCGAAGACAGCCGTTTCTGGTGGCATCCCGGCGTCGATCCGATCGGCACCGCCCGGGCCCTGGTGACCAACCTGCTGGGTGGACGGGTGCTGCAGGGGGGTAGCACCCTCACCCAGCAGCTGGCCCGCAGCCTTTACCCCGAGGAGGTGGGTGACGGCGAAACGCTGGTGCGCAAATGGCGTGAACTGCTGGTCGCCCTGCAGCTGGAAGCGCGCTACAGCAAACGGGACCTGCTGCTGAGCTACCTCAACCGGGTGTACCTGGGCGTGGGCTGGGGGTTTGAGGATGCGGCTCAGCATTACTTCGGCCGTTCAGCGCGGGAGCTCGATCTCGAGCAGGCCGCCCTGCTGGTGGGCTTGCTGCCCTCCCCCAACGGCTACGACCCCTGCGTCGATCCTGAGGCGGCCCTGTCGGCGCGCAACCAGGTGTTGAGCAAGATGGCGGCCACCGGCCGCATCAGCGACGATCGCGCCCGCCGGGCCAGCCGCGCCCCGGTGGTGATTTCCCCGCTGGCGTGCCGCAGCAATCCCGCCCTGCGCGGAGCTCCCTATTACACCGATCAAGTGCGCCGCGATCTGGAGCGCCTGGTGGGCCCCGAGGCCTCGCAACAGGGCAATTACCTGATCGACACCCACCTCGATCTGGCCCTGCAGCAGCGGCTGGAAAGCCTGTTGCGGCGATGGATCGATCGCCACAAGCGGCTCGGCGTTCAGCAGGGCGCTGTGGTGGTGCTGGATTGGCGCAGCGGCGGCATCCTGGCGATCACCGGCGGCCGCGACTACCGCCAGAGCCAGTTCAACCGCGCCTCGATGGCCCTGCGCCAACCGGGCAGCACCTTCAAGCTCGTGCCCTACACCCTGGCCCTGGAGCGCGGCCTGACGCCAGCGTCGGCGGTGCGATGCGACCCGCTCGACTGGGGCGGCATCCGCTATGCCAGCCCTTGCCGGGGCAGCCTGAGCCTCACCACGGCCCTGGCCATCAGCAGCAACACCGCCGCCCTGCGGCTCGCCCAGCGCGCCGGCCTCGATGCGGTGGTGCAGAAAGCCAGGAACCTCGGCGTCTCCACCCCCCTGAAAGCGGTGCCAGGCCTGGCGCTCGGGCAGAGCGAAGTGACCCTGCTGGAGCTTGCCGGTGCCTATGCCGCCATCGCCAATGGCGGCATCTGGCACGCGCCGCGCACGATCCGGCGGCTTACCGATGCCGAACACTGCCAGGGCCTGGCCGACCGACGCTGCCGCCAAAACGCCGACCAGACGCCCCCGCTGGCGAACCCCGGTCGCCGAGCCGCCAGCACTGCGGTGAGCCGCCAGCTGCAGACCATGCTGCAGGCGGTGGTGCGGCAGGGCACAGGCCGCGCGGCCTACCGCGGCAACGGCGAGGGGGGCAAGACCGGCACCACCAACGACAGCCGCGACCTGCTGTTCATTGGCTTTGAGCCCAGTCGGCACTGGGTGCTCGGCATCTGGCTCGGCAACGATGACAACAGCCCCACCCAGGCCAGCAGCGCCCTTGCCGCGGCGCTCTGGAACGAGATCATCGCGGCAAGCGGGGGCTGATCGGTGAAGGTGCGCAACCGCCTCTGGCTGCTTCTGGCGCTGGTGTTCGGCAGCCTGATGGTGCTGGGTCTGGTGCTGCAGGCGATCAACCAGCTGATCTGGCAGCTCAGCGCCGTGCTGCCCTACGGCCTCGTGGGGCCGGTGATGGGCCTGCTGTTGCTGGGCGGGGCCCTGCTGCTGTTGCAGCTGCTCTGGCCCTGGATCAAGCCCTTGCTGGCCCGCCGAGGCTGGTGGCCGGGTCTCGGGGGGGGGGCGGCAGCGGCCACCGCTTCAGCCGCCGCACCATCCACCCGGCGCGAGGCCGCCAGGGCCAACCTCGAGGCCATCGATCAGACCCTGGAGCGGGTGCGCGATGCTGTGGAGCGCGGCCTGTTGGAGGCTGAGCGTGAGCGCGTGGCGCGCGACCTGGAGCGCGGCGACCTCGAACTGGTGGTTCTGGGTGCCGGCTCTGCCGGCAAGACGTCACTGATCCGCGCCCTGCTGGGCGCGCTGGTGGGGGAGGTCGGTGCCGCCATGGGCTCCACCACCGATTCCGAGCGTTACCGGCTGCGGCTGCGGGGCCTGCAGCGCGGCATCTGGCTGATCGACACCCCCGGGATCCTGGAAGCCGGTACTGCCGGTCGCCAGCGGGAGCGCAGCGCCAGGGAGCTGGCGGCCACAGCCGATCTGTTGCTTTTGGTGGTGGATGGTGACCTTCGCGCCGCTGAGATGGAGGTGTTTCAGACCCTCGCCTCGCTGGGCAAGCGTCTGCTGCTGGTGCTCAACAAGTGCGATCTGCGCGGGGAGCAGGAGGAAAGCCGGCTGCTCGCACTGCTGCGGCAGCGCACCCGCGGGCTGATCGAGGCGTCCGACGTGATCGCCGCCAGCGCCGCCCCGCAGAGTGTGCCCAGGCCCGGCGGCCGCCCCCTGCAACCCCCCGCCGAGGTGGACGCCCTGCTGCAACGGATCGCCAACGTGTTGCACAGCGATGGCGAGGAGCTGATCGCCGACAACCTGCTGCTGCAATGCCGCAGGCTCAGCGAAGCCAGCCAGGCGTTGCTGGCCCGCCAGCGCCGCGAGGATGCCGAACGCATCGTCGAGCGCACCATGTGGATCGGCGCCGGCGTGCTGGCGGTGACGCCACTGCCAGGGCTGGACCTGCTCGGCACCGCCGCGGTCAATGCCCAGATGGTGGTGGAGATCGCCCGGGTCTATGGAATTCAGCTCAGCCGAGACAGCGCCCAGGAACTGGCCCTGTCGGTGGGTCGCACGCTCGCAGCTCTGGGACTCGTTAAGGGCGGCGTGAGCCTGCTCAGCGCCAGCCTGAGCCTGAATCTGCCGGCCCTGCTGCTCGCACGGGCGGTGCAGGCGGTCAGCGCCGCCTGGCTGACCCGGGTGGCAGGCCTCAGCTTCATCACCTATTTCGCCCAGAACCAGGATTGGGGTGATGGCGGCATCCAGGAGGTGGTGCAACGGCAATTTGACCTCAGTCGCCGCGATGCCGACCTGCGCCGCTTCCTGGAGCGTGCTTTCAGCCGGGTGGTGGAGCCGTTGCAGCGTCAGCAGGGGAAACGGCTGCCGCCACGGCCCCAGCAGCGCTGATGCCCAGGGCCTCCGGCGGCGGCGGCAGCAGCGGTCCACGGCTGTCGAGCAGCATGATCAACACCAGATAGGCGACCCCGATCAGCACCGACAGAGCCCCGGTGATGATCGCCACCCAGCGCCCGCGGGTCTGGTTCATGGCAATGCCGCCACACTGCTGGCCAGGATCGCGGCCAGCTGCTGCAGGTGCGTCTCGCGGGTGTGGGGGTTGCCCAGCACCGCCTTGAGGTGGTGCCGGCCCTGGTAGAGGGGGCGCGACAGCATCAGCTGGGACTCCAGCAGCTGCTGTCGCGTGTGCAGGCTCCACGATTCAGCCTGCTCCGCTGACAGCCCTTCCGGAGTCATGGCCAGCAGGTGAAGCGCGCCGCGCCGCAGGTGCAACCGCGGCACAGCTGCAAGCCGCTGCAGCAGGGCACAGTGGCGTTCGATCGCGCCATCGAGGATCGCCTTGATCCCCTCCAGGCCAAGCTGACGCAGACCCAGCCAGAGCTTGAGCACCTCGGCGGGGCGGGTGCCCTGAATGCCGCACTCGCCCCCATGGCCGCCGCCCCAGCTGGCCTCCATGTAGGGGAGCCCCGTGGCGAAGGCGGCCTGCAGCTGAGCTGGATCTGCCAACAGCAGCAGCGAGGAGGTCTTGGTGATGCCCAGCAGCTTCTGCGGATTGACGGTGACCGAATCGGCCAGCCCCAGCCCCTCCACCCGGGCGGCATGGTGAGGATCGAGGGCATAGACCGCGCCGATGGCCCCATCCACATGCAGCCAGACACCATGGCTGCGGCAGAGGGCGGCAATCGGCACCAGCGGATCCACGGCTCCACACACGGTGGTGCCGGCCGTGGCCACCACGGCCAGCACAGGACGGCCCTGCTGCTGGAGGCGGGTCAACTGGGCCTCCAACTGGGGCAGCTGCAGCCGGCCCTCCCCATCCACGGGCACAGACACCAACGCCTGCGGCGGCAGGCCCATCACCATCAGCGCCTTGCTCAGCGACACATGGGCGTCGGCACTGGCCAGCAGCACGGCATCACCGCACTGCTGCAAGCCGCGGCTGACCCGGGCCGTGACCAGTGCCATCAGGTTGGAGAGGCTGCCGCCACTGGCGGGCACGCCGCCTGACCCCTGCGGCAGACCGATGGCCTCGGCCAGCCAGGTGCACAGACTGCGCTCGAGCCGCGAGAGGCTGGGGGAGAGCTCCTCAGCCAGCAGGTTGTTGTTGAGACCGGCGCACACCAGTTCAGCCGCGATCGACGCCAGCAGCGGGGGCGGGTCCAGGTGGGCCAGGGCCCCCGGATGGTTGGGGTTGTAGGCACCATCCATCACCAGCTGCAGATCGGCCAGCAGCCGCTGCTGGTCCAGACCTGTGGACTGGGGATGCACCTCCGGCAGCACAGCCAGCTGGGGCAGGGGCGGCCGCTGGCCCGCCGTTGCCAGCCAGTGGCTCAGCTGCGCGGAGGCTCCGGCCAGCAGCTCCTCAAGGCGCGGATCCAGCTGGTCCGGGCCGGCAAAGGGCAGGGCAGGGGTCGCCCGTGGTGCAGGGGGCGCAACGGCCAACGGGTGACGATCGCAAGGGCCCCATTGTCACCTGTCGTGCTCGGCTACAACGGAGCGATGGATCGACCCGAGCCGGATCAGGCCCTGCTGGAGCTCTGGATGGGGCGATTGCTGCGGGTCGCCGAGCGGATCGGACAGCTGGGTGAAATCCCGGTGGCTGCTGCGCTGCTGGATCCCCAAGGGCGGTGCATCGGCTGGGGCAGCAACGGCCGTGAGCGGCGCAGCGATCCCCTGGGTCACGCTGAGCTCAGCGCTCTGCAGCAAGGGGCGCAGCTTTTGGGTGACTGGCGGTTCAACGGCTGCACCCTGCTGGTGACGCTGGAGCCCTGCCCCATGTGTGCCGGTGCCCTGGTGCAGGCCCGGGTGGGGCGGGTGGTCTACGGCACTGCCGACCCCAAGCGCGGCGCCCTGGGGAGCTGCCTGGACCTAGCCCAGCACCCCACGGCTCACCACCGGATGCGGGTGGTGCAGGGGGTTCTGGCGGAACAGGCCAGCAATCAGCTGAGCGGCTGGTTTCGCCAGCGGCGGGCTCAGGCGGCCGCCACGGGCTGAGGCGCAGCGGCAGCGGCGCCGCTGCGGAACGCAGGCAGTTCGCTCTCCAGCAGGTTGAGCAGCAGATCGACGTTCTCAGCGCGGCTGTTGTAGCCCATCAGGCCGATGCGCCAAACCTTGCCGGCCAGGGCACCCAGGCCTCCGCCCAGTTCGATGCCGTGTTGGTTGAGCAAATGCAGGCTGAAGGCCTTGCCATCCACACCCTCGGGGATGCGCACGGTGGTGAGGGTGGGCAGCCGCAGAGCTTCGGGCACATGCAACACCAGGCCGAGGCGCTCGAGGCCGGCCCAAAGCCGTTCAGCGTTGCTGCGGTGGCGGTTCCAGGCGGCCTCAAGACCCTCTTCGGCCAGCAGGCGCAGGGCCTCACGCATGCCGAAGTTCATATTGACCGGAGCGGTGTGGTGGTACACCCGATCGCTGCCCCAGTACTGGTTGAGCAGGGTCACATCGAGGTACCAATTGGGCACCTTGCCGCTGCGGCCCATCATCTTGGCCTCAGCT
>VGPQ01000022.1 GCA_016882555.1 Cyanobacteria bacterium M_surface_7_m2_040 | reverse complement strand
AACACCGCCTCGACGCCCTGATCGAGCAGGGCCTGTTGCTTGGGTGCGCTGGCCGTGGCCAGCACCCGGGCCCCGGCGCGCAGCGCCACCTGCACCGCCGCCTGGCCCACGCCGCCAGCCGCCGCATGGATCAGAACCGTTTCGCCTTTCTTCAGTGCGGCCAAGGTTTGCAGGCCATAGATGGCGGTGAGGAACGCCGTGCTGACGCTGGCCCCCTCCGCTGGGGTGAGCGACGCCGGCAGGGGCACGCACAGCTCGGCGCGGCTGTTCACATGGCTGGCCAGGCTGCCCACGGCCAGGGCCGCCAGCATGCGGCTGCCGATGAGCTTGGGATCCACGCCGGGGCCCACGGCGGTCACCGTGCCGACGCATTCGCCGCCAAAGGGCACCTGGGCGGCCTCGTCGAGCCCCAGCTGGCGGCTGTAGGCCCGCAGCAGGCCCAGGGCATTGAGCACATCGCGGAAGTTGAGGCCGGTGGCCTCCACCGCCAGTTCGAGTTCGCCGGGGCCGGGGGCGGACGGATCGCTGGGCCCTTGCGGCGCCGCGATCGGCTGGGGCTCCAGGCTCTCGAGCAGGCCGAAGCTGCGGGTGGCAAAGCGGAAGCGCTCGGGCGGCAGCGGCCGCAGGCGCTGGCGCAGCAGCTGGCGGCCATCCCAGGCGAGGGCCAGCTCAGATGGGGCCAGCGCCTCGATCTGGGCCCAGGGCAGGCTGGCGTTCAGATCGGCTGTGGTGGAACCGGGGTCTGGAGCTGCTGGGGCAGCGGGAGGCAACAGGTGAATCCGCAACCATTGCCGTTGGCCTTGCTCGAGCGCCGCTGCCTTGGCAAACCCATCAAGGGCGCCGCTGAGGGCGGGGTTCTCAGGGGTGTCGAGCAACACCCAAACCGGGGCGGCTGAATCCTGAGGGGGAGCCTGTTGTGCCAGCTGTAACAAGGTTGTGACCGCTGCCACAGGGTCGGGGCCCAGCTCGCTGGCCCGGATCAGGCCTGGAGGTGACGTGGTGGAGGCCGCAGCTGCAACCGCAAGATCACCAGCGGGAATCGCTTCCCACTCGGCCCGCACGAGCCAATCAGCCGGCCCGGGCTCATGGAGCGATGCCGCGCCCGAGGCATCGGCCGCCTCGAGCGGGAACAGCCAATCGAGGGCGGCACGGGGCAGGCGCCGCAGGCGGAAGCCGCGGATCCAACCCAGGGGCTCCGGCTGCACAGCGGGCCCAGTGCCATCCCCCTGGCCGTCGGGCGGCAGCAACAACAGATCGGCCAGCACAAAGGCCGGTTCGTCGCTAGGGCGCAGCTGCACCTGACACTGCAGCCGGTCGGGCAGGGGCAGCTGCTGCAGGTGGATCGCCTCGAAGCCCACCGGCAAGAAGAGTTGGCCGGCCGCGGCTTCGGGGTCGAGGGTGGCGGCCACCGCCTGGAAGCAACCATCGAGCAGGGCCCAGTCCTGAGCCCCCTGCTGACGCTGCACCGTGGCCCAGGCGCGATCGCCCAGACGCTGCAGGCTCACCAGGCTGCGGAAGGCGGGGCCATAGCTGAGCCCGAAGGCCGCCAGGGCCCCATAGAAGCCGCTGAGATCGAGGGCTTCAGCCGCGGATGCAACCGACTCACCGCGGAGCGGTGGTTCAGCCGCTGGCGCGGCGGCGCGGGGAAGGCTCGCAGCTGCGCAAGAACCATGGGAGCGCCAGGCCGCAGCAGAGCCGCACTGGCGACTGTGAAATGTGAGCTCCTCCACGCCCCAGACCAGTTGCAGCTCAGCAGCGTTGGCATCGCTGAGCCGCAGCGGCTGATCGAGGCTCAGTTCTGCCAGGGTCAGCGGCAGCTCCTGGGCCTGGGCCGCCTGCAGGGCGAGTTGCACAAAGCCCGCCGCCGGAAAGACCACCTGGCGGCGGATGCGGTGATCGTCGAGATCGGCCGGCGCCGCTGCCGACAGGCTGGTCTGAAAGCGGCGCTCCTGGCCACCCGGCAGCTCCACTGGCTCCAGGCCCATCCAGCCCGCGGGCCCAACAGCCTCTGGACTGGAGGCTGCCGCAGCAGACAACGCCCCCGGAATCGGCGCCATCGAGGCCGCAGCGACGCCATCGCCCAGGATGTGACCCAACCACACGCTGGCAGGGGCTTCGCCTTCGCCAGTACGACTCCACCAATAGCGTTGCCGTTGAAACGGATAGCCCGGCAGGGCCACTTGCCGGTGCGGGAAGGGGTGATGAAAACCCTTCCAATTGATGGAATAGCCGCTGCGATGCAATTCGGCGAGGCTGCGCAGGATCACCTGCCAGTCGTCTTGGCCGGGGCGCAGGCTGGGCCACCAAGCGAAGGGGCCCTCCAGGCATTGGCGCCCCATCCCGATCAGGGTGGGCTTGGCGCCCAGCTCCACAAAGGTGACCGCCCCCTGGGCCGCCAGGGTGGCCATGCCTTGGGCAAAGCGCACGGGGCTGAGCACGTGGTCGCACCAGTAATCGCTCTGGGCGATCTCAGGACCGGCCAGCTCGCCGCTCACATTGCTCACCAGTGGTCGACTGGGGGGCGAGAAGCGAATCTGGCGCAGCACCTGCTCGAAGTCTTGAAGCATCGGCGCCATGGCCGGCGAATGAAACGCATGCGACACCGCCAAGGGGTGGCAGGCGATGCCGGCGCTTTGGGCCACCTTTACCAGCGCGTCGAGGGCTTTCTGAGGCCCTGAGACCACGGTGTTGGTGGGGCCGTTGTAAGCCGCAATCGCCAGACCAGCGGCCGCTTTTGAGCCGCTGGGCACTGCATCGATCAGATCCTGAACCTGCTGCGCGGGGGCGATCAGGGCCACCATGGCGCCGCCCTTGGGCAGGGCCTGCATCAAGCGGCCGCGGGCCGCCACCAGCTTGACCGCATCCTCGAGGCTGAAGACACCAGCCAAATGGGCCGCGACGATCTCACCAACGCTGTGACCCATGAGCAGATCGGGCTTGAGCCCCCAGCTCTGCCAGAGCTGCGCCAACGCATAACCCACCACAAACAGGGCCGGCTGGGTGAAGCCGGTCTGGTTGAGGAGGGTGGCGGCCTGCTCTTCAGCACCCTCAGCCGGGAACAGCACGCTGGCCAGGGGCTGATCGAGGAGCGGATCGAGCAGGGCCGTGGCCCGATCAAAGGCTTCGCGAAACAGCGGATGCTGCTCGTGCAGCCCCCGCGCCATGCCCAGGGCCTGGGAGCCCTGACCGGTAAACAGAAACGCCAGCTTGCCCGGGCGGCGCGACGCCTGGCCCACCACGGCAGCGGCTGCCTCGGCGGCGGCACTGCCGCCGCTGGCACAGGCCTCGAGCTGGCTTTGCAGGGCCGCCCGATCGGCCCCCAGGCACACCAGGCGGCGCACGAAATGGGTGCGACGCACGTTGGCACTGGCACAAAGGTCGCTGAGGGCCAGATTGGGCTTGCTGCGTAGCAACTCGGCCAGCTGGGCGGCCTGCTGCCTGAGGGCGTCTTCGGTGCGGGCCGACACACACAGCAGCTGCTGCGGCATCCGCTGGCCGTAGCGGGGCGGCGGCGGCGGCTTGGGAGCATCCGACAGCACCACATGGGCATTGGTGCCGCCAAAGCCAAACGAGCTCACCCCCACCACGGCCGGTTCATCGGCGCGGGGGAACGGCTCCAGCTCGGTTTGCACCTGAAGCTTGAGACCGCTGAAATCGATCGCTGGATTGGGCGTGCGGAAGTTGAGGCTGGGGGGGAGCTGGCGGTGCTGAATGCTGAGCGCCGCCTTGATCAAGCCGGTGATGCCGGCGGCGGTTTCGGAATGGCCCAGGTTGGTTTTGACCGAGCCCACGCGGCAGGGCTGCTCTTCGGCGCGCCCCTCACCCAGCACCGTGCCGAGGGCCCGCAGCTCGATCGGATCGCCCTGGCGGGTGCCGGTGCCGTGGGCTTCCACGTACTGGGTGGCGGCCGGATCAATGCCGGCCCGCTCAAACGCCGCGCGCACACAGGCCACCTGGGCCCGCAGGTTGGGGGCCACCATGCCGTTGGAGCGGCCATCGGAATTGACCGCGGTGCCGTGGATCAGCGCCACGATGGGATCGCCATCGGCCTGGGCCGCCGACAGTGGCTTGAGCAGCACGGCCCCGGCGCCCTCGCTGCGCACATAGCCATTGGCAGCGGCATCAAAGCTTTTGCAACGGCCATCCGGGGCCAGCAACCCGGCCTTGCAGAAGCTGCTCTGGATACCCGGATGAATCAGGGCCTGCACGCCCCCCACCAGGGCCGCCGTGCTTTCGCCGCGCCACAGGCTCTCGCAGGCCAGGTGCACCGCCACCAGCGAACTGCTGCAGGCGGTATCCACCGTGAAGCTGGGACCCTTGAGGTCAAAGAAATAGGAGAGCCGGTTGGCGGCGATGCAGCCGGTGTTGCCCGGCAGCACAAACGGTTCGTTGTCGGGGATGCGGAAGCTCTCGGGCGAGGCCCACAGCAGCGAGCTGTAGTCCGAGCTCGAGATGCCCATGAACACGGCCGTGCGGGTGCCGCGGATCGCGTCCAGGGGCTGGCCGGCCGACTCGATCGCCTGCCAGGCCACCTCCATGAGCAGGCGCTGCTGCGGATCCATGCACACCGCTTCCCGCGGTGAAATGCCGAAAAAGGCGGCATCGAACTGGTCGATGCCATCCACAAAGCCGCCATGGCGCACGTGCTGGTGCAGCGGCGTCTGCGGATCGGCATCGAAGTGGGTCGCCAGGTCCCAGCGCTCGCTGGGCACCTCGCTGATCGCCGAACGACCCTCGCGCAGCAACTGCCAGAAGGCCTGAGCCGAGTTGGCGCCGCCGGGCAGGCGGCAGCCGATGCCAATGATCGCGATGGGCTCGTGGGTGCTTGGGGTGTAAGCAGCAGCGTTCAAACCCGGCAGCACATCACTTCGATGTGACCAAACTACAACGGTTCAGGGAATAACAAATTGAATGGTCAGCTGATGCCCAAACAGGCCCTCAAACCCGCTCCAGGTAAGCGGGTTTGAGCCGGCGACGGTTCTCGAGCAGCACGCGATCGAGGGGCCCCAGCGTGCGGGGGTTGAGCTCGGTGTCGAGATCCGCCAGCTGGGCCAGGGCCCAGACATCGAGGTTCAGCTCATGGGCCGTCACCGCCTTGATGATCGGCGCCGCCAGCGCGCGGTGCAGCCGGCCGGGCAGCACCTTGGGCGAATAGACCAACGTGGTGAGTTGGGTGGTGGTGTCGTCGATCGGCACAAAGAACATCACCACCTTGAGCCGAAACCGCCGCGGTTTGCCCTTCGGGCTCCTCCAGGTCTGGTCGTAGATGGTGAGCAGGGGATCAAAGGTGGTGATCCAGTCGTTGGCAAAGCTGTCGCCGGGGCGGTTGTCGATGAAGCCGTTGAACACAGGCGGAAAAGCCTTCTGGGGCCCGCTGTTCCACACCCGGGTCGCGGCGGGCTCGAGCTCCAGCCGGTGCTCGATGGCTTCTGGCTGGGTGAAACCGAACACCTGGTGGATGCTGCTGGTGTGCTCCACCTCGGTGAAGTTGTCGAGGGTGAGCTCCAGCGGCGCCGGCACCGTGTGAAAGGCGACTCCCGCCAGGGCCAGGCCGCCGCTGTCCCAGCTGGGGAGGGGAGGATCTTCGGATTGGGTTGCCTGCCGAATCCAGATCAAGCCGTGGGCTTCCCGCACCTGGAACGCCTGGTGCCGTAGCTCGCTCGCTGGCATCAGCGGGCAGCGGATGGCGCCGCCCGGGGCAAAGCGCCAGCCGTGGTACGCGCACACCAGCTCGTCGCCCTGCACCCGGCCTGCGGCCAGTGACATGCGCCGGTGGGGGCAGGTTTCGGCCAACGCCGCCGCCTGGCCGCTGGCGGTGCGAAACAGCACCAGCCGCTCACCGGCCAGGGTGCGGGCGATGGGCTTGCGGCGCAGCGCCCTGCTGGCCAGCAGCGGATGCCAGTGGCGCAACCCCGGGCGGTAGCGGCAGGTGTTGGCGCTCACAGCGTCAGGAACGTGCGCGCATAGGGGCCGATCAGCTCCTCAAAGCCCGGGCAGCGCACCCCCAGCGGCTCCAGCACCGCGCGGGTGCGGCTGCTGCTGGGTTTGGCCTTGATGCCAGGGGCGTTGAGCTCGGGGTAGGTGAGCTGTTCTGTGCCCCAGCGGTGGGTGAAGAAGGGCTGCAGCGGATACAGCGGATTGCTGGGCTGCTGGGCCAGCTCGGCCAGCCACTGCTCCAGATCCACGGCCTTGAGGGGGGCCCCCTTGTCGATCAGCCCATGCAGCAGGTCAGCCCACAGCACCGGCTCGGGGTGGTGCAGATGCACATGAAAGCCCAGGGGCTCAGTGCGCCAGGCCAGCGCGCCGATCGCCGCCACCACGTAGTCGACCGGCACCAGGTCCAGCTCCATCGCCAGATCGGGCGCCTGCCCCAGGGCCAGGCAACCGCGCACCAGCCGGTGCAGAAAGTCACCCTCGTGCCAGGCGCCGCTCTGCGAGTGGCCGCCGATGAGCGGGGGCCTGTACACGGTGACCGGCAGGCCGGCAGCGGCCGCTGCCAGCACCAGCCGCTCGCTCACCCATTTGGTCTGGGAATACCCCAGGTGAATGCCCTCCCAGACGGCCACATCATCGGTTTCGCTAATGAACTGGCCGCGGTAGGCCGCCGCCTCATACACCGAGGTGCTGGAGATGAATGCAACGGGTGCAGCCGCCGCGGCCGCCAGCTGCAGCACCGCCAGGGTGCCCTCCACATTCGGCGCCTTGAGCTGGCTGTAGGGGGCCACATAGCTGAGCTGGGCGCCGTTGTGGACGATGCCACCGATGCGCTCGGCCAGGCCGGCCCAGGTGGCGTCGTCCAGCCCCAGGCGGGGCTGGGCCAGATCGCCCGGCAACCCCACAATGCGGGCCCCAAAACTGGGGTCCCAGAGGTCGTAGTGCTGCAAATTGGCCTGCACCCGGGCCTTGGCGGCGCCAGGGCCATCGGCGCGCACCAGGCACCACACGTTGAGGCCCGGATGGCGGCGCAGCTGGTCGGCCAGCAGAAACGCCCCCAGAAAACCGGTGGCGCCAGTCAGCAGAATTGTTTCGGGGGTCTGCGGCGGCCGCCTGGAGCCCGCAGCCGCCAGTGAGGCGGCGAGCTCATCGGGCAGCTGGGCCTCGACGCCCAGATCGACACCGGCACTGCTGGCCGCCGCCGGATCGCCCAGCAGCGCCAGCAGGTGCTCGGCCAGTGAACCCAGGGTGGGTTCACCGCTCAGGGCCCCGAGCCCCAGGCTCACCCCCAGGCCCGCCTGCACCGCCGTGGCCAGCTCGACCGCCATCAGCGAATCGAGCCCCAGGCCATAGAGACTTGTCTCGGGCTTGAGCTCCGTGACCTCAAAACCACCCAGATCAGCCAGAAGGTCGGCGAGGCAGGCCTGCACGGCTGATAAGCGGGAGGCATCGGCCAACCCCTCAAGCTCAGCCAGCAGCGCCCGGCAACGGGGCGCCAGGCGGTGCTCACTGGCCTGCTTGAGGTCGACCACGACACCTTGGGCCGCACCGCTGGCCAGCCAGCGCCCCAGGCTGGCCAGGGCCGCGGTGGGCTGGATGGGGGTGAGCAGCTGCGGCGCCCGCGAGGCCATGCCCTCGCCCGCCCAAGGACCCCAATTGAGGCTCAGACCCGGCAGCCCGGCGCGCCGGCGCAGGGCCATGAGCCCATCGAGGGCGCCGTTGGCCGCCGCGTAGGAGGCCTGCCCGGGCGAGCCCAGCAGCGCCGCCACCGACGAGTAGCTCACAAAAAATTCGAGTGCCGGCGCCAGCTCACGGCTGGCGGCATCGAGCGCCAAGGCGCCGCCCAGTTTGGCGGCGGCCACCGCAGCGCAGCGCTCGGGCGTCTGGTTGCTGATCAGGCCGTCGTCGAGCACGCCAGCGGCATGCACGATCCCGTGCAGGGGCCGGCCATCGGCGGCAATGCGTGCCAGCAGGTCTCGAACGGCCTGCGCATCGGCCACATCGAGGCTCTCGACATCGACGCGGCAGCCCAGGGCTTCGAGCTCGGCGATGGCGGCGGCCTGGGCCTCGGTGGGGGCGCGGCGGGCCACCAGCAGCAGATGGCGGGCGCCCCGCTGGGCCAGCCAGCGGGCCGTGGCCAGACCCAGGGCCCCCAGGCCACCGGTGATCAGATAGGTGGCCACCGGCTGAATCGCCGGCACCGGCGCGGCAAAGCGTGCGGCAGGGGCAGCGCTGAGCGCGGCCGCCTCGACGCGGCCAGCTGCGGCGTTCCAACGCCACTCGGCGCAGGCGGGGGGGGTGCCGGCCTGCTGCAGCTGCTGCAGATCGCGGCCGCCTGGCCCGGCCCACAGCAGACCGCCCGCCGCCGCGCCCGCCTCCAGCAGCCAGGTGCGCAGCAGCGCCGCCATGGCCTGGGCCTGGGGTCCAGCCGCCTCGGCATCGGCCTCCAGCACCCAGTGGACTGCCCCAGTGGCCTGCAGGGCCTGCTGCAGCCGCGGCAGCCAGCGCTGCCAAAAGGCTTGATCGAGCGCGGGTGAGGCCTCCAGCTCGGCGCTGGCCACCCGCTGCAGCTCACCGGCAAACGGCTGCGCCGCAGCAGCGTCCAGCGGCTGCCAACTGCGCTCCAGATCGAGCGGCGAGGGCTGGCGGGCTGCGTCGTCTTCTTCGACCCAGCAGCGCGCGCGGGCAAAGGGCGTGGTGGGCAGCACCTGCCGCGGCCAGGGGGCTGGCGGTTCAAAGCCGCTCCAGTGGGGAGCAGCGCCCGCCAGCCACAGGCGCACGGCCTGGCCCAGGCTGGGGGCCTGCAGCGGCAGGCTCAGGGCGTAACCGTGCTCTTCAAGCGCCTGCAGGCTGGGCGCCAGGCGTAGCTGCGGCGGGTTGCCCACCAGCTCGCCAAGCCAGCCAGGGGCATCGTCCCCGTGGGCCAACGCTGTGGGCACCACGCCCAAGGCGGCCCAGGCCTCCATGGCAGCGTGAGCGGCGGCCTGCTGGGCCCCGGCCACCAGCTCCCAGGCCAGGCGCGGCTCCTGGGCCGTGGCCTCGCCGCGCTGACCCTCGCCGGCCCGCAGCGCTTGGGCGGCGGCGGCCGGGCTGTCAGCCTGCAGGGCCAGGCGGCAGCGACCGCTGCTGCGAGCGGCGCGGCTGCTGGCGCAGATGGCGCTCCAGGCCTGCTCGCTCTGGCCCTCAAGCCAGGTGGCTGTGGTGGCGGCCAGCTGCTGCAGGGCTTCGGGCGTGCGGGCCGACAGCAGCAGCCAATCGTCTGCGCGGGGCGCGGGCCAGGGCAGCACCGCCTCAGCCGGGGCCTGCTCCACGATCACGTGGGCGTTGGTGCCGCTGAAGCCGAACGAGCTGACCGCCGCCCGCCGCGGCCGGTCGCTCTGGGGCCAAGGGGTCAGAGCCGTGGGGATCGTCATCGCCCACTGGTCCCAGGGCACAAACGGCGTCGGCTGGCGCAGGTGCAGGTGCGGCGGCACCTGACCCCGTTGCACCATCAGCACCGCCTTGATCAGGCCGGCGATGCCGGCAGCCCCCTCCAGGTGGCCCAGGTTGGTCTTGACCGAGCCCAGCAGCAGCGGTGCCGGGCGGCCGGCACGCCCGTAAATGGGCGCCAGGGCCTTGAGCTCGATCGGATCGCCCAGGGGCGTGCCGGTGCCATGGGCCTCGAGCACATCAACACCGTCGCCGTTCAGCTGGGCCTGCTCCAGCGTGGTGCGGATCAGCTGGGCCTGGGCCTCGCCGTTGGGCACGGTGAGGCCGGCGCTGGCGCCGTCCTGGTTGACGCCGCTGCCGCGCAGCACCGCCCAGATCGGATCGCCGGCAGCCACCGCATCGGCCAGGCGCTTGAGCGCCACGACTCCGCAACCCTCGCCGCGCACGTAGCCATCGGCGGCAGCGTCAAAGGTCTTGCAATGGCCGTCGCTGGCCATCATGCCGCTCTTGGCAAAGCAGAGGCTGTTGACCGGGCTGAGCAGCAGGCTGACGCCGCCGGCCAGGGCCAGGTCGGTCACCCGGTCGCGCAGGCTGCGCACGGCCAGGTCCACCGCCACCAACGAGCTGCTGCAGGCCGTATCCACCGCCAGGGCCGGCCCCTGCAGCCCCAGGGCGTAGGCCAGCCGCCCGGGCGCCATCGAAAAGCTGGTGCCGGTGGCGAAATACATGTCGAAGCGCGCATCGGGCGCTTCCCCGCGCAGCTGTCGCCAGGCGTAATCGCCCGTGCACAGGCCCAGATACACCCCTGCCCGCATGCCCCGCAGCTGGGATGGGGCCAGGGCAGCCGCTTCGAGCGCCTCGGCTGCCACCTCCAGCAGCAGCCGGTGCTGGGGGTCCATGGCGGCGGCCTCTTTGGGCGAGAGCCCAAAGCTGGCCGGATCGAACTGGTCGATCTCAGCCAGAAAGCCGCCGTGGCGGCAGTGCATCTTGCCCGGGGTGCCGGGGGTGGGGTCGTAGTACTGCTCGAGCGGCCAGCGGCTGGAAGGCACCTCGCCCACCGCATCCACGCCGCCCGTCAGCAACTGCCAAAAGGCTTCGGGGCTGGCGGCATCGGGCCGGCCGGGCCCGGCAGGAAAGCGGCAACCCACCCCCACGATGGCGATCGGCTCGGCCTGCAGCAGCCGTCTCTGCTCGGCCGCCTTGGCCGCCAGCAGGGCCAGCTGCAGGGTGGAGAGCGCCTCAGCCATGCAGCAGATCTTCCACCACCAGCTGCGGATCGGCAGGCAGACGGTGCAGGTGCATCAGCCGGCGCAGCCGCTGGTACCGCGCCGGCGCCGCCAGCCAGCCGCCCACCACCGCCGCCAGATCCGCCGGTCGGCGGATCACCGTCTCCAGACCCCGATCCCTGAA
>VGPQ01000021.1 GCA_016882555.1 Cyanobacteria bacterium M_surface_7_m2_040 | reverse complement strand
CATGAAGCAGGCCTGCCTTCGCCAGCGCCCCACCACAACACACCACATCTGGTGTCTGGCAACGCCAATTTCAGGCCTATCTCGTAAGGCAGTCCAGAGGATGGCCTCCTCCTCCTGTTCGAGATGCCCGCCCAAGGCGCTGCGTTTTGCCCCACTAAGCCTGGCCCGCTTCAACCAGTTGCTGGCGCCTTTGCTGCAGGCCAACCCGTCGCGGCTGGGGGTGATCGCGCCCGATCCAGCCCAGGTGGCCACCGCCGAAAAGCTGCTGATCGCCCAGAAGGTGCCCGCCAAGTAGGCGGCCCAGATCGCCCAGCTCCAGCCCATGGTCTTCTGCCCGGAGCCCGGCCTGCTGGTCAGCAGCAATGAGGGCCCCGACAAGGGCAAACAATTTGTGCCCTGCGCCACCGAGGCCGAGTTTGTCGAGGGCATTGTCGAGCGGGCCATCAAGGAGTCGCCGCAGATCGCCGCCACCAAGCCCAAGGTCGTGGCGATCCCGCTCAACAGCTTCATCACCTTTCTGCGCAACGAACCTGAAAGCAAGGCCGGTCAGCTGCGGGTTGTCCCCAGCGGCCGCATGGTCAACCTGATCCAGCAGATCAGCCGCCAGCAGCAAACGGGCTCTGCCCCTGCAGCCAAGCCTGACGTCACCCCGCCTGCTTCTCGATGAGTTTGGGGAACAGTGATGTCAATCGACCTTTTGCATGCGTCATGCGTTGCCTGTCTTGACGTTGATTGATTTTTTATAAAATCTCAGCCATTCGTCGGTGTTCATTCCTTCAATGGCCGCCCATTCCTTCACTTGCTCCCATTCGATGGTTTGATTCTGAGCAACCCAGGCCGCCTGGTCATAGCACTGGCGATCTTTCCAATGCAAATAAGCCGCAAGGCGGTCCATCACGCATAGCGTTGGCGTGATGATACGCATGGGGCCAAAAGGTGTGCTGATGGCCTCAAGCGCAGAAGCAGAAACGACTTTCTGGCCAAAGCCCAGTGGGCCTGCTGGAAATTCCAACAACCATGCTGTCGCTGGGTGGCTGAAGAGTCGTTGGGCAGGTGTTTGAACAAAGCCCAGTGCTGATACTGCCCTGGCCAGTTTGGAAGTTCCCGCTGTGCTTACAAAATTGAGGTCATGGCTCTGGTAGCGATTGTTGGTGTAAATCGAGACTGCGGCGCCACCAGAGAGTGTGGCCATCAGCCCTTGCGCTTCGAGTGCTTGGCTGATGATCGCTGCCAGTTCTTGTAGAGACGTGTCAGCTGTGATTTCAGCCATGGGTCACGAGGGCTTTGCTGCTCTGCCGGGGGCGTTGTCTCTGCCGGAAGAATTGCTGCTGAGCCTCTTCTGGTAGGGCTGCCAGTTCAACCTCCAGCAGCTTGCAAAGATTGCGCACCGTGGGATTGCGTTCATTGAAGCTGAACAGCCGCAGGTTCCCGAGGCGTCGACTCACCAGAACACCCTGTTCCTCCAGTCGCTTGAGCTGGCGCTGGGTCATGTTGAGACCAAAGCCAAAGGTCTTGGCGATGCGCTGGGCGTGTCCCTCTCCGTAGCACTGCAAAAACAGCAGCACGCAAGTTGCCGTGCGATTGCCGAAAAGGCCCTCCAGTACTGGGTTCATTGGGATGGGCTCGCACAAGCTACCCCGTTATGGGGTCAATCAACCCTAATTATGGGTGAGTCGACCCCCTTTGGGTGTCAAGTGCTCGACTCGCCCGGCGTCTCGCTGAGCTGCAGCATCAAGGTCCAGTCGCTCAGCGGCGACGGGCGAAAGCCGAGTGAGCGGTAAAACGCAGCAGCCGGTGCGTCGATCGCGTGCACCAGCAATGCCCTGGCGCCGATCAGCCGCCTGGCGTCAAGGCTGCGACGAACCGCATGGGCAACCAGGGCGCGTCCTAGCCCCTTCCCCTGATGACGGCGATCCACGGCCAGACGGCCTAGCACCACCACGGGCAGTGGGTTCGGCATGTTGCGCCTCAGGCTGCCAGGCGCTGCTGCTGATCGATGAGCGAGCTGGCCGGGCGGTGGCTCAGGAACTGGGTCTCAAGCTCGCCGGCACAGCAGCGGTCATTGGTCTGGCACGGCAGACCGGTTTGATTCCCTCGGCCAAGGCGGTCTTTGCGCAGCTGCACGCCAGCGATTTCCGCATAGCCCCGGACGTGATCAAGGCCGTCCTGCAACGCTGCGGCGAGTGAGCAGCGCCGGGCAGCTACCCCGCCTGCTTCTCGATGATGGCCAGGGCGCGGTTGGCCAGGTCCAGGGTCAAGCGCAACTGCTCGGCTTGGGCTCTCAGCGCCGCCTGCTGAGCCTGAGCCGCGGCATCGCCGCCGCCGGCGGGTCGTTTGAACACGATGAACACGTGCGGCGCGGCGTGCTGAAACCCCACCAGTTCCCAGCCTTCCTGGCCGTGGCCGTTGAAGAAGGTCTGCAGCTGGGCCCCGGGGTCTTCGGGCTGGCCCCCCTGTGCTGGGGGCGGCGCGTCGTAATACCGCGGAAATTCCTCCCGCAGGTAGGCCTCGCTGAAACCGGCCGTGCCCTTGGTTGTGGCGGGCTCAGTCGGGGCCGCTTTGGCAGTCGCTTGCTGCTGGGGTGGAGCCGGCGCTGCAGGTGGGCTGGCTGAGGGAGCCGCCGCTACCGGCGGTTCGACATTGAGCCGAATCACCTTGTATTCCCACTGCACAACGAGCTGAAGCCAACGCATGCGTTCCGTTCCATGCTGGCACGGTTGGCTGGGTCAGTCCCCACAACAACAGCTGGCTGCGGTTGCGGCAGCCGGTCTTTTCAAACATCGCCGCGAGATGGCTCTCCACGGTGCGCGGGCTGAGGCCCAGCCGGGCGGCGATGCTGCGGTTGCCGTGCCCTTGCAGCAGCAGGGCAAGCACCCGCTCTTCAGCGGGGCTGATCGCCAGCAGGCGCTTGAGGCAGGCCATTGAATCCTTGGCAGAGTGCCCCAGAGGATTCCCACAACGCCCTGGCACTCCAACCCTGAACCGGAGCCAGGGTTTCAGGCTCCAGCCGCGCTGGCGTTTGGGCTGGAGGCCGCCGGTTTGGGTGTCGGCACCACCACGTCGCGGGCGCGCTTGATCGGCAGGTTGGCGACCAGGGCCGTCACCCGATCCTCGGTGGCCAGGCTCACATCGCCCTCGTCGAGATCGAGCTCGACGTAGCGGCTCACCACCTCCAGAATCTCCTGCCGCATCTGTTGCAGCAGCTCGGGGTTGAGGTCGCTGCGGTCGTGGGCCAGCACCAGTTGGAGGCGCTGCTTGGCGGTGGTGGCGCTGGCGCTTTGGCGTCCCAGCAGCCGGTTGATGGCGTCGCGCAGGGTGAGGGACATCAGAAGATCTTGCTGTTCATCAGGCGGCTGAGCTTGGCCCGCAGGCCCTTGGGCTCCTGGCTGGGGTCAATGATCGGCACGTCTTCGCCCTGCAGCCGGCGGGCCACGTTGTTGTAGGCCTGGGCAGCCGGTGAGCTGGTGCCGTTGAGGGTGAGCGGTTCGCCGCGGTTGGTGGAGACGATCACCTGTTCGTCCTCCACCACCAGGCCCAGCAGGGGCAGGGCCAGGATGTCGGTGACATCGCTGACGGCCAGCATCTCCTGGTTGGCCATCATCTTGGGCCGCACCCGGTTCAGCACCAGCTGAATCGGCTTGATGCCCTCGCTGTTGAGCAGGCCGATCACGCGGTCGGCGTCGCGCACGGCCGACACCTCAGGGGTGGTGATCACGATCGCTTCGTGGGCGGCCGCCACGGCATTTTTGAACCCGTCTTCGATGCCGGCGGGGCAGTCGATCAACACCACATCGAAGTGGTCGCCCAGCAGTGTGGCGATCTTCTTCATGTCGTCGGGCGTGAGCCACTCGAGCATGCGGGGGTTGCCGGCAGGCAGCAGCGCCAGGTTGGGCTCCTGCTTGTGCTTCACCAACGCCTGCTCGAGGCGGCAGCTCTCGGCCAGCACCTCCTGGGCGGTGTAGACGATGCGGTTCTCGAGCCCAAGCAGGAGGTCGAGGTTGCGCAGGCCGAAGTCGGCGTCGAGCACGGCCGTGCGCACACCCTGTTTGGCCAGGGCGATGCCCAGGTTGGCGGTGAGGGTGGTTTTGCCCACACCTCCCTTGCCTGAGCAGATCAGGATGTAACGGGTCTCGGCGGCCACGGTGTGCATTGAGGCACCCGGAGGTTAAGGCCAAATCCCAGCCTGGCGTTAAAACGGTCTGAACTTCATCAAGGGCCGTCAGGGCTCCAAGGCAAGGTTGGCCAAGACGTCCCCAGACCCGAGCCCTCTGCATCAGCACCAGACCCTGCTTGTGATGCCGGATGACGGCGCTCAGGCCGTGGTGGAGTTGATCGACGGGGCCACCCATGAGCTGCGGCTCAAGCAGTTCAAGTTGCAGAGCGAGGCGATCGAGCAGGCCCTGCTGAGGGCCCACAGGCGCGGGGTGCGGGTGCGGGTGATGCTTAACCCCCACACCTCCGGTGGCGATCGCTGGAACGATGATGCCTATGCCCTGCTGCAGGGCATAGGCATCGAGGTCGCCTGGACCAGCGAGGCCTTCCCGGTGACCCATGAAAAATCCATCGTCATCGATCAGGACGCCGCCCTGATCGCCAGTTTCAATCTGGCCGACAAATACTTCACCCAAACCCGCGACTACGGCGTGTTGACCCATGCCAAGCCCGTGGTTGATCAGGTGATCGCCGGCTTTGAGGCTGATTGGAGCCGGCAGTTCTTCGTGCCGGATCTCACAGTCGGCCTGGTGTGGAGCAGCGCCCACAGCCGCGGTCAGATGGCCCGCATCATCGACCTGGCCGAGACATCGCTGTGGATACAGCACCCCAAGTTCGTCGATGCGGTGATCCTTGAGCGGATCATTGCCGCGCGCGACCGTGGCGTGAAGGTGCGCCTGCTGTGTGGCGGCAAGCACGGCATCTCCGACTGGGACGTCTACGACACCTTTGCCGCGCTGCGCATCATGCAGCGTTTTGGCGTCAAGATCCGCCGCCAGCAGACCCTCAAGCTCCACTGCAAGCTCATCCTGGTCGACGGTGCTTTTGCCCAGACCGGTTCGATGAACATCGACCGCAGTGCTTTTGATCTGCGCCGCGAACTGGGGATCGAGTCCGATGCACCCGAGGTTGTGGCCCGCCTGGCCGCCACGTTTGCGGCCGATTGGCAACAGGCCAAGAAGTACCGCGCTCCCGATCCTCTCGATCCCCGCTACCACGAGCAGGGAGAGCTGCCGCCCGACCCCCATTTCGTGCATGACTGAAGCCGATCCCCCGACCATGACGCCCGTGCCGCCGGCCGCTCCACCCAGCCACCGGCACTTGTTCCTGGGGATGCTGCAGGTGGCGCTGTCGGCCTTTGGGGGCGGCCTGTCGGCCTGGAGCCAGCGCATCGTCGTCGAGCAGAAGCGCTGGATGACCAACGAACAGTTCCTCACCGGCCTCACCGTGGCGCGGCTGTTTCCGGGGCCGAATCAGATCAACATGGCCGTCTACATCGGCGCCGAGTTCCGCGGGCTCAGCGGGGCTCTGGTGGCCCTGGCCGGCATGCTGCTGGTGCCCTTCACCCTGCTGATGGGCCTGGGGTTGCTCTACTTCAGTGTGCACGAGCTGCCCGCCATCGACCGGGTGTTGGCGGGCGTGGTGGCCGCCGCTGCCGGGATGGCCCTCTCGATGGGCTTCAAGATCCTCGATCAGTACTGGAAGGATCCGATGGCGCTGCTATTGGCTCTGGTGGTGTTTCTGGCGCTCAGCTTCACCCACCTGCGCTTGATCCCGGTGGTGCTGATCAGCGCGCCGCTGGCGATGGCCTGGTACTGGCCGCGCCACCCACAATAATGGCCCCGTTTGCGCTGCTGGCTGCAGCTGCGTGCCATCACGCCCGGCTGAGCGATCTGGCCACGCTGGCCCAGGTGATCGGCGAATTTCTGTCGTTGTCGCTGTTTTCTCTTGGTGGCGGCAACACGTTGCTGGCCGAATACCACCACCTCAGCGTCAACGTGTTTTGTTGGCTCACCGACAGCCAGTTTGCGGATCTCTACGCCCTGGCCGAGGCCGCACCCGGACCCAGCTCGATGATCGTGGGCCTGCTGGGGCTTGGCGCCGGTTGGCCCGATGGCCCGGCGCTGGCCCTGCTCAGTGGCTACGGCGCCGAACTCGCGATCCTGTTGCCCTCCACCCTGGTGATGGTGCTGGCCTGCCTGCGCTGGCGCCAGATGGAGCACTCCCCCTGGCGCATCGCCTTCGAGCGGGGCCTCGGGCCGATCACCCTGGGCATCCTGTTTTCGGTGGGGCTCAAGATCGTGCGCACCGCCGATGTGACCCGTGCCGGTGCACTCAGTGTGCCGGGCGTGATCGTGTCGGTGGTGGTGTGCGTGCTGATGCTGCGCACCCGCATCTCGCCGCTGTGGTTCATGGCGATCGCCGGCGGCTTGGGTGCCCTCGGGATCATCAACCGTTGAGCAGTGGTGCGCTCAGCGGCCATTGCGGCGTTGCCGGGTTGATCGCGATCAGACCATCGATCAGCTCGGCCTGCTCGGCAAAGCCCGCGACCGGCAGGTCTTCGGGGCCGCGGGCCACCGCATCGGCGATGCGCAGCTGCAGCGGCCGCAATTGCAGGGCGGTGATGCGGGCGCTGCTGTCGCCCTGGCAGCCGGCGTGGGCGACGCCCCGCAGGGTGCCCCACACCAGCACATGGCCGGTGGCCGAGACGCGAGCGCCGGGGTTCACATCGCCCAGCACCAGCAGAGACCCCTCGCTCTCGAGGTGATCGCCGGAGCGCAGGGTGCCCTGGTGGATGCGCAGCTGTGCGGTGTGGGTGTCGGTGCTGGCCGCCGCCACCACCTGGCGGGCGGGGGCCTGCCAGGCCAACCCCAGCGCCGCAGCCGCCACCCGCGTGCGGGGCTCAGCGCTCACCACCCGCATCAGCTCGAGGCCTGCAGCGGCGAGGCTGTGCCGGATGCCGGCCAACTCCTGAGCGCCGATCCACCAGGTGCCGGCCACCAGCGTCAGTGCTCCCGCCTCCGGGAGGCTCTGCTGCAAGCGGCGATCGGCCAGCTGGGCTTCGATCTGGGCCAGGGGCCTGGGCTGCTCCAGCCCCTCGCGCAACACCAGCTCCACCATGGCGGCAGGTTAACCAGCGGCCTCGGCTTCGCCCAGCCGCACCTGCAGCTCCTGCCGCAGCGCCGTGCCCACCTCGGCCGGATGGATCAGCCAGGCCAGCTCCCGCGGTTGGCAGAGGCTCTGCACCAGCGGTGATCGCTGCTCCAGCGCCTGCAGCTGGCTGCCGTCCCAGAGGCGCAACCCGCCCTTGTAGGCGTGGTAGCCGCGGCTTTGACGCTGCAGCAGCCCGCAGCAGCGTTCGCTCACCAGGCCCGCCGCGTCGCTGAGCTGCCGGGCCCAGGCCAGCAGTTCCAATCGCTCGCCAGTGGCCAGGGCGCTCACATCGGTGGCCTTGAGCAGGCGCCGCTGCAGCAACCGCCTGCAGGGGTCGGCCAGTTCCTCGGGCGCTTCCTCGGCCCAGCGCTGCAGGTGGTAGCCCGTGCGCAGATCGTCGTTGGCCAGAAAGGTCTCCAGGTCGATCGTGCTGCTGTGCCAGAGCCACTGGGTCATCACCCGATCGGCCCAGATGGCCCCCGGCCCCAGCCGCCGCGCCGTCGCCACCAGCTGGTTGAGCAGCCAGTTGCACACCACGTTGAGCCGGTGGTTGTAGACGCTGCGGTACATCAGGTTGCGCACCACCAGGTAGTGCTCCACCGCCATCAGCCCCTTGGGATGCAGCGCCAGGGTGCCGTCGGGAGCGAGCGTCAGTGCCGCCAGGATGCGCTGCAGGTCGAGGTGCCCATAGCTGGCGCCGGTGCTGTAGCTGTCGCGCAGCAGGTAATCGAGCCGGTCGCAGTCGAGCTGGCTGCTCACCAGGGCGCCGATCGCCGCATGGGTGCAGCGGCCCTGCTCCAGCAGCGCGGCCACCTGCTCGGCCAGCCCCGTCTGGTGCGCCTCCAGCAGCCTGTGCAGGTCGGGATGCTCGCGGATCAGGCGCGCTGACCAGGCCTCATGGTGCAGCCCATACATCTCCTCACCGCTGTGGCTGAGCGGGCCGTGGCCCACGTCGTGCAGCAGTGCCGCGGCAAACAGCAGCGGGCGTTGGGAGGCCAGTTCGCTCGCTTGGCTTTCCAGCTGCTGCAACGCCAGGCGGGCCAGGTGCAGCACCCCCAGCGAATGGGTAAAACGGCTCGATTCGGCCCCGTGAAAGGTCAGAAAGGCCGGCCCCAGCTGCCGGATCCGGCGCAACCGCTGAAAGGGCGCCGTGTCGATCAGATCGATCGCCAGGGCCTCGGCCGGATCGCTGCGCTGCAGCCGGATCGCCCCATGCAGGGGGTCGTGATACGTGCGGTTGCTCATGCGGTGCCGAGCTCGATCTCCAGCTGCTGCACCAGCAGCCGCTGGGCCTGCGCCAGCCAGCCGTCGTCGTCAGCGCCGGGGTTGAGCGGTTCGCTGCCGCTCAGGGCCTCGTCGGGGGTGATCCCCTGGTGCTGGATGTCGCGGCCGCTGGGGGTGAGGTAGCGGGCCACGGTCACCGCCAGGCCGCTGCCGTCACCCAGGGGAATCAGGCTCTGGATCAGACCCTTGCCGAAGGTCTGGCTGCCGGCCAGCAGGCTGCGGCCGTCGTCTTGAAGCGCGCCCGCCAGGATTTCGCTGGCACTGGCGGTGCCGCCGTTGACCAGGGTCAGCAGCGGGCCGTCATACACACGAGCGGGGTTGGCCTGCACCGGCGAGCTGAGGCCATCCCGCCCAGCGGTGGTCACGATCGGATCACCGCTGAGCAACTGGTCGGCCACCGCCAGGCCGGCGCTCACCAGCCCTCCTGAGTTGTTGCGCAGATCGAGGATCAGACCCTCGATTCCCTTGCCACTGAGATCCTCCAGCGCCTGGTGCACCTGCTCGCTCACGGGCTCGGCAAACTGGGTGATCCGCAGGTAGCCCAGGGTGTGCTCGCCGCTGCGCAGGCGTTTGCTGCGCACAGGTTGCAGATCCACCTGCCGCCGCTGCAGGCTGTGCTCCACGCGGCGGCCGTCGGGGCTGACCAGTTGCACCAGCACCTCGCTGCCGCTGGGGCCGCGCAGGCGGCTGGCGGTGCCCTCGAGCCCCAGCTCCGCTGTGGCCTGGCCGTCGACCGCCTGCACCACCATGCCGCTGCTGATGCCCGCCTCAGCGGCCGGGGAGCCATCGAGCGGGGCAATCACCACCACCTGCTGATCGGGGCTGCGCAACCCCAGCTGCAGCCCCACCCCCATCACCGAGCCCTGGGTGTTCGACTGCAGGTCGCTGTATTCGCTGGGGCGCAGCAGGCGGGTGTAGGGATCGGCCAGGGGCGCCAGCATCGCGTCGATGGCGCGGTAGGCGTCTTCAGAGCTTTGGATCGCTTGCTCCAGGGCCTTCTGTCGCAGCCGTTTCCACTGCACCTGCTCGAACTGGGCCGGATCCACGTAGCTCTGGTTCACCAGCCGCCAGGCCTCCACCACCAGCTGCTGGGCATCGCTCAGGGCCAGGACCGGGGAGCTGCTCAGCAGCCACGGGCCCGCCAGGGCGCTGCAGGCCAGCACCAGCGCCAGCACTGGGCTCAGCAGGGCCTGAAGCAGGCTCTGCAGCAGGGCTGGCACCACCCCCTGGGGCGGTTGGCGACGCCGTGTTTCAAACGGTCCAGGGCTCACGGCGTGAACGTTGCGGTGCGTAGACTCTCGCAACCGATTCATCCAGGTGCATGGCCAACACTCCTGCTGGAAGCTCCGGGGGGGGAAATCCCGTCTACAACTGGTTTGAGGAGCGTCTGGAAATCCAGGCCATCGCCGACGACATCTCGGCGAAGTACGTGCCCCCGCACGTCAACATCTTCTATTGCCTGGGCGGCATCACCCTGGTCTGCTTTCTGATCCAGTTTGCGACCGGGTTTGCCATGACCTTCTATTACAAGCCCACGGTCGCCGAGGCCTACACGTCGGTTCAGTACCTGATGACCGACGTGAGCTTCGGCTGGTTGATCCGCTCGGTTCACCGCTGGAGCGCCTCGATGATGGTGCTGATGCTTATCCTGCACGTGTTCCGCGTGTATCTCACCGGTGGCTTCAAGCGCCCCCGTGAGCTCACCTGGGTGACGGGCGTCACCATGGCTGTGATCACCGTGAGCTTCGGTGTCACCGGCTACTCCCTCCCCTGGGACCAGGTCGGCTACTGGGCCGTCAAGATCGTGAGTGGCGTGCCGGCAGCCGTGCCTGTGGTCGGCAACTTCATGGTCGAGCTGCTGCGAGGTGGCGAGAGCGTTGGCCAGGCCACCCTCACCCGTTTCTACAGCCTGCACACCTTTGTGATGCCCTGGCTGCTGGCGGTGTTCATGCTCATGCACTTCCTGATGATCCGCAAGCAGGGCATCTCTGGCCCGTTGTGAACCCGGTTGCGAACCGCGGCCACCAAGCCTGCTGCAGTTCAGTCCTACCCCTCTAGCCTTTTCCCATCGGCTCTTCCGTCATGCACATCCTCAAAAAGCCTGACCTCACCGATCCCAAGCTGCGGGCCAAGCTTGCCAAGGGCATGGGTCACAACTATTACGGTGAACCCGCCTGGCCCAACGACCTGCTGTACATGTTCCCGGTGGTGATCCTGGGAACCATCGCCTGCATCGTGGGACTCGCCGTGCTCGATCCCGCCATGCTGGTCGACAAGGCTGATCCCTTTGCCACCCCGCTGGAGATCCTGCCCGAGTGGTACCTCTACCCCGTGTTCCAGATCCTCCGCGTGGTGCCCAACAAGCTGCTGGGGATCGCTCTGCAGACCATGATTCCCCTTGGTCTGATGCTGGTGCCC
>VGPQ01000020.1 GCA_016882555.1 Cyanobacteria bacterium M_surface_7_m2_040 | reverse complement strand
CTGCGAGCGCACCTGGGTGCTGCCGGGATTGAACGGCACCATGCCCGGCTTGGTGGCCGACCCGGTGGGGACAGCGGCGGCGGGCAAGGCCAGCGTCAGCATGGCGAAGCCGGCCAGCAGAGCTCGGTGCGACATGGCAGCCAGGGGAAGGTGTTGCCCTCAGAGACTAATGACTGTTGAACGGTCGCGATACGGTCGCTGAAGCCAAGACGAAAGCCGCCGTGAGCCAGTCCTCTGCCGCCACCCATAGCGCGCCTGATGAACAGGACGCCCTGACCATCGGCGGCCGTCGCTTCCGCAGCCGCCTGATGACCGGCACCGGCAAGTACCCAAGCCTGGCGGTGATGCAGGCCAGCGTCGAGGCCAGCGGGTGCGAGATCGTCACCGTGGCGGTGCGGCGCGTGCAGAGCCAGGCGGCCGGCCATGAGGGGCTGATGCAGGCGATCGACTGGACGCGCATCTGGATGCTGCCCAACACCGCCGGCTGCGCCACGGCAGAGGAAGCCGTGCGGGTGGCCCGGCTGGGGCGCGAGCTGGCCAAGCTGGCCGGCCAGGAGGACAACACCTTCGTGAAGCTGGAGGTGATCCCCGATTCGAAACACCTGCTGCCCGACCCGATCGGCACCCTGGACGCCGCCGAACAACTGGTCAAGGAAGGCTTCACGGTGCTGCCATACATCAATGCCGACCCGCTGCTGGCCAAGCACCTGGAAGACGCCGGCTGCGCCACGGTGATGCCCCTCGGTTCACCGATCGGGTCGGGCCAGGGGATCCGCAATGCCGCCAACATTGCCCTGATCATTGAGAACTCCCGGGTGCCGGTGGTGGTGGACGCCGGCATCGGCGTGCCCAGCGAAGCGGCCCAGGCCATGGAGATGGGTGCCGATGCGCTGCTGATCAACAGCGCCATCGCCCTGGCCGACGACCCCGCATTGATGGCGCACGCCATGGGCCTGGCCTGCCGGGCCGGCCGCGCCGCGTTCGAAGCGGGGCGACTGCCCATGCGGGCCGAGGCCAATCCCAGCTCCCCCCGCAGCGGGCGGGTGGGCACGTAACGCTTCTGCAACCACTGCGGCCAAGCGGGTGGGATCTCCGTACTGTCTCCGCAGTACATCCCTCCTGGCATGCAGGTCACGCAAGAAGATGGCGGCCGCCTGAACGCCTTTGCCAAGGAACCGCGCATGCAGGTCATGGAGGCGGGTGAGGCTGCGGCTGGTTCGAGCCGGATGCTGCTGATCGGCGGCGCCGCGCTGGTGCTGCTGATGCTGGCGGTGGCGGTGGGGATCAGCTGAATCCCTGTAGTAGCTTGACCTGACGCAGAGCGCCTTCGTCCAGGTTGCTCGCCCAGCAGGAGTCAGCGGTGAAGGTTTTCGTTCTCGGCGGCGACGGCTTCTGTGGCTGGCCCTGTGCCGTGAACCTGGCGGATCAGGGCCACGACGTGCTGATCGTCGACAACCTCAGCCGCCGCAAGATCGACCTCGACCTGGAGGTCGAATCGCTCACGCCGATCGCCACCATGGGCGAACGGCTGCGCGCCTGGGAGCAGGTGGGCGGCAAGCCCATGCGCTTCGAGCACATGGACATCGCCCACGAATACCAGCGGCTGCTGGACCTGCTGCTGGCCGAGCGCCCCGACGCGGTGGTGCACTTCGCCGAACAACGGGCTGCCCCCTACTCGATGAAAAGCAGCGCCACCAAGCGCTACACCGTCGACAACAACGTCAACGGCACCCACAATCTGCTGGCCGCAATCGTTGAAAGCGGTCTCGACATCCATGTGGTGCATCTGGGCACCATGGGCGTCTATGGCTACGGCTCCCACCGCGGCGCCACCATCCCCGAGGGCTACCTGAAGGTGGAGGTGCCCCAACCGGATGGCAGCCGTTTCGAGGAGGAGATCCTGCACCCGGCCAGCCCCGGCAGCGTCTATCACATGACCAAGACGCTCGATCAGCTGCTGTTCCTCTACTACAACAAGAACGATCAGGTCAGGATCACCGACCTGCACCAGGGCATCGTCTGGGGCACCAACACCGAAGCCACCGACCGCGATCCCCGGCTCACCAACCGCTTCGACTACGACGGGGACTACGGCACGGTGCTCAATCGCTTTTTGATGCAGGCGGCAATCGGCTACCCGCTGACCGTGCATGGCACCGGCGGCCAGACCCGCGCCTTCATCCACATCCGCGATTCGGTGCGCTGCGTGCAGCTGGCCCTCGACAATCCGCCCACCAAGGGCGAGCGGGTCAAGATCTTCAACCAGATGACCGAAAGCCACCAGGTGGGCGAACTGGCCCAGAAGGTGGCGGCCCTCACCGGCGCCCAGATCAACCACCTGCCCAACCCCCGCAATGAAGCGGTGGAAAATGACCTGATCGTCGACAACCGCTGCTTCATCGAGCTGGGGCTCAACCCCACCACCCTCGATGATGGCCTGCTCGTCGAAGTGGTCGATGTGGCCCGACGCTGGGCCGACCGCTGCGACCGCAGCCGCATTCCCTGCGTCTCGGCCTGGACCAAGACCCAGGCGGCAGCGATCCAGACCGCCTGAGCCGCCCGTCCAGCCCCATCCACGCCCCTCCGCCTAGCGGCCCCGACCTTGAAGATCGCGCTGTTCACCGAGACCTTCCTGCCCAAGGTGGATGGGATCGTGACGCGGCTCACCAAAACGGTGCAGGAGCTGGTGGCCGCCGGCGATGAGGTGCTCATCTTCTGCCCGGAGGGGGCACCGCCCGACTACTGCGGCGCCCAGGTGGTCGGTGTGCCGGCGATGCCGCTACCCCTCTATCCGGAGCTCAAGCTGGCCCTGCCAAGGCCGGCGGTGGCTGAAGCCCTGGAGCGCTTCGGGCCCGATCTGGTGCACGTGGTCAACCCGGCGGTGCTCGGCCTGGGGGGCATCTGGCTGGCCAAGACCAAGGGCTATCCGCTGGTGGCCAGCTACCACACCCACCTGCCCAAGTACCTCGAGCACTACGGCATGGGCATGCTCGAGCCGCTGCTGTGGGAGCTGCTCAAGGCGGCCCACAACCAAGCTGTGCTGAACCTCTGCACCTCCACGGCGATGGTGCAGGAGCTGAGCGACAAGGGGATTCAGCACACGGCCCTGTGGCAGCGGGGGGTCGACACGGCATTGTTCCGACCGGAACTGCGCAGCCAGGCGATGCGCGAACGGCTCCTGGCCGGGCGCAGTGACACCGGCAAGCTGCTGCTGTACATCGGCCGGCTGTCGGCGGAAAAACAGATCGAGCGCATCCGACCGGTGCTCGATGCCATGCCCGATGCCCGCCTGGCGCTGGTGGGCGACGGCCCCTACCGCCAGCAGCTGGAGAGCCTGTTTGCCGGCAGCGCCACCCACTTTGTGGGCTACCTGGCTGGTGAAGAGCTGGCGGCCGCCTACGCCAGCGGCGATGCCTTCCTGTTTCCCAGCAGCACCGAGACCCTGGGGCTGGTGCTGCTGGAAGCGATGGCCGCCGGCTGCCCCTGCGTGGCCGCCAACCGCGGCGGCATCCCCGACATCGTCAGCGATGGCATCAACGGCTGCCTCTACGAACCCGATGGCCCCGACGGCGGCGCCGGCAGCCTGGCGGCCGCCACGCAACGGTTGCTGGGTGACATGGCCGCACACCAGCAGCTGCGCCTCGCCGCACGTCAGGAGGCCGAGCGCTGGGGCTGGGATGCGGCCACAGCCCAGCTGCGCCGCTATTACCAACAGGTGCTCAGCCCGGCCGCAGTGTCGGTTTAGCGTCAGCGGGCCGGTTGGCCTTGAACCAGGTGGTCATCAGCGCCTTGACCATGGGGGCGGCCACCGTGCCGCCATAACCGCCGGAATTTTCCCCGAAGGCAACGATCACCAGGGTGGGCCGGCCGGCCGGGGCATAACCGCCGAACCAGGCGTGATCCGGCCGGGGCGGATCCTCGGCAGTGCCAGTCTTGCCGGCCACCGCCGGCAATGTGGGTTCGTTGAGCAGCCGCGCGGTGCCCTCCGTGACCACCATGCGCAGGCCCTGGCGCAGCACCCTCAAGGTGTCAGCCTTGAGGCCGATCCACTGGCGGCGGGTCGGCCGCTCCACCAGGTGGGGGGTCACCAGCCAGCCACCGTTGGCGACGGCCGCATACAACCGCGCCATCTGCAGCGGCGTGACCTGAAGCGCCCCCTGGCCGATCGCCGAGGTGATCGAATCCACAGGGGTCCAGGGCTCGCCGAGGGCCGCTTTCTTCCAGGCGGGATCCCCCAGAAGCCCCGCACTCTCCTCGGCAGCCAGCTCGATGCCCGTGGGCTGGCCATAGCCCATCCGACGGGCTGCCTTGAACAACTGCTCAGGACCCACACGCAAGCCAACGCGGTAGAAAAATGTGTTGCTGCTGACGGCCAGGGCCAACGGGAAACCGATCATGCCGTGGGCGCCGTGATCGCCATAGCAGAGACCCGCGTAACAGAAGGAGTTCGTGGTCAGCACCTTGGAGTCGGGCTGGTAGAGGCCCGACTCCAGGGCCGCGATCGAGGTCACGATCTTGAAGGTGCTGGCGGGCGGGAAACCGCTGAAGGCACGGCTCAACAGCGGCGCATCCGGCCGGTTGAGATCCGCCCATTGCAGGGTTGTGGGGCCGTCGGAAAACAGATTCGGATTGAAGGTGGGCCGGCTGGCCATGGCCAGAATCGCCCCCGTCTGGGGGTCCATGGCCACGATCGCGCCTTTGCGTACCCCGTTGAGCGCCTGCTCAGCGGTGCGCTGCAGCTCGAGATCCAGAGTCAGCCGCAGGTCCTTGCCGGGCTTGGCGGGTTTGTCGCCCAGGATGCGCTGCACCTGGCCGGCGGCATTGACCTCCACCTGCTGGCCGCCCCACTCGCCCCGCAGGATGGGCTCGTACACCTTTTCGACGCCGCTGCGCCCCACACGGTCGCGGATGCGGTAGCCCTTGGGCTGCAGCTGGGCGTATTCCTCTTCAGTGATCCCGCTGGTGTAGCCCAGCACATGGGCCGCGAGGCTGCCGTGGGGGTAGCTGCGCAGCACATCGCTGTCGACCTCGGCGCCGGGCAGGGCTGAGGACTGCTCGCGAAACCGCAGCACCTGTTCGGGCTTGAGGTTTGCCGCCAACAGAATGCGAAAGCCCTCGGCGTTGGCGCCTTCGCTGCGGCGGCGCTCCAGCTCGTTCGGCGACAGCGCCAGCAATGCGACGAGCTGATCACGCAGGGCAGGCCAGCGCTCAGGCGTGACTTCGCGGGGCTGGATGTAGAGGCTGTAGGTGAGTCGACTGGTGGCCAGCACCTGACCATGGCGGTCCAGCAAGCGACCGCGTACGGGATTGCGGGCCATCAGGCGAATGCGGTTCTCATCCGCGAGAGCCCGGTAATGGGAACCCTGAACCAGCTGCAACACCACCAGCCGGGCCAGCATGGCCCCGGCAAACACTGCCACAACCAGCAGCAACACCAGCGGCTGTCGGCCCTGGCCGGTGCGGCGGTGCAGCGACGACGAAAACATCCCGATCAGGACGGCTGCTGGAGCAGACCCTCAAGCTGCTGCAGGCGTTGCTCAAGAGCGGCCAGACGGGTGAGCAGGGCCTGCTCATCGGGCAGGGGCATGGACTCAGATTCCCCTTGCGACGCCCCCTGGGAGGCCCTGGCGCCAACCATCGGGGCTTCGGGTTCCACCCGCACATCCACCTTCATCACCGGATTGCCCAGGCCCGGGCTGAGCCGATCAAGTCCCTCACGTAGCTGACTGGCCAGCGGTTCGCCCTCCTGACGCAGCTGGGAGAGGGGATCCGGGCCGGCCTGTGGGCGTGCAAAGGCCGCCATCACATCCTTGAAGCCTCCCTTGCGGGCTCGCTCCGCCACGGCGACACCGACCGGCAGCACGTCTTGCATCAACGTCAGCCGCAACTTGTCGAGCGGATTGGCGGCCATCGGCGTGCCCATATGCCTGGCCATCCAGTCTGAAGCCTCAGCGTTGCAGCGGGGTGCTGATGCCAGGATTGACGATCACCTGGCGGCAGTTCTGCTGACTGCCCCACCACCAGCCCCCGCCGACGGCGAGCACGAGCGCAGCCGCCAGGGGAAGCAAGGCCTGCCGGGTCACATCGAGGCTGGCCCATTCCAGCCAGGCCCGCAGCAGGCGCTCGCGGTCAAAGCGACGGCGCTCCTTGGCCTCGGCACGCTCCCGGCGGCGCAATGAACGCTCCACCCAGCGCTCAAAAGCGCGCTTCTTGGTGACCGCCATCTTGCGCTCCACCTCGAGCAGGTGGCCGGCACTCAATTCAGGGTTGAAGGTGCTGATCAGCTCCAGGCTCTTGAGGAACATCTCGACGGCACCATCCTTGATGGCCCGCTCCTCGTCGTCGAGCAGATCCCAGGCCAGCTCCGGGTAGAAGCGGGTGCGGTTGGCGTGGATCTGATCCTCCTCAAGCTGTCCGGGCTCCCGCAACCAACGGTCGGTGTTGGCGTCAAAACGGCGCCAATAGAGGAACGGGTTGAGGTAGATCGTTTTGCCGGCCAGCTGGATGCTGTCCTGCTGGAGCCGGCGCTGAAGTTGAAGATCCTGCTCCGGTGTCGTCACGGACGAGACGGCGGTCACGGCGGCTGGGGTTGGGTTCCGAGGGTACCCAAGTCCTGCACCGACCGCCATGGGCTGGGGTCAACAGCCTCGCAGCCCTACTCCCACTCGATCGTGCCGGGAGGCTTGCTGGTGATGTCGAGCACGACGCGGTTGACCCCCTTCACCTCATTGACGATGCGGTTGGACATGGTCTCCAGCAAGTCGTAGGGAAGGCGCGACCAATCGGCCGTCATGCCGTCTTCCGACGACACGCAGCGCAGCACCACCGGGAAGGCATAGGTGCGCTTGTCGCCCATCACTCCGACGCTGCGCACCGGCAGCAGCACGGCGAAGGCCTGCCAGATCTCGTCGTAGAGACCGGCATCGCGGATCTCCTCGCGCACGATCAGATCGGCATCGCGCAGGATGTTGAGCTTGTCGTCGGTGACCTCGCCGAGGATGCGGATCGCCAGGCCCGGACCCGGGAAGGGATGGCGCCCGACGATCTCCTGCGGCAGGCCGAGACTGCGGCCCACCTTGCGCACCTCATCCTTGAACAGGCGGCGCAGCGGCTCCACCAGCTTGAACTGCAGATCCTTCGGCAGCCCACCGACGTTGTGGTGGCTCTTGATCTTGACCGCCACGCGCTCACCGGTCTTGGGGTCGACGTTGGTGCCGGCACTTTCGATCACATCGGGGTAGAGCGTGCCCTGCGCCAGGTAGTCGAAGGGTCCGAGGCGCTTGCTTTCCTCTTCGAACACACGAATGAATTCGGTGCCGATCAGCTTGCGCTTCTCTTCTGGATCGGTGACGCCGGCCAGCTTGCTGATGAAGCGCTGGCGGGCGTTGATGTATTCGACATGAATGTGGAACTTCTCGTCGAAGAACTCCATCAGAAACTCGGGCTCGCCTTTGCGCATGAAGCCCTGGTCGATGAACATGCAGGTGAGCTGATCACCGATCGCCTGGTGCAACAGAAAGGCGAGGGTCGAGGAGTCAACACCTCCAGAGAGAGCCAGCAGCACGCGCTTGTCGCCCACCTGTGCCCGCACATCGGCGATCGCCTCTTCGATGAAGGCCGCGGTGGTCCAATCGGCTTCACATCCGCAGATGTGGTACACGAAATTGCGGATCAGCGCCATCCCAAACGTGGAATGCACCACCTCGGGGTGAAACTGCACGCCATAGAGACGCCGGCTGTGGTCGGCAACCGCCGCCTCAGGGGTGTTGTCGGTGTGGGCCAGGCGCACGAAGCCATCGGGCAACCGCTGCACCGAGTCGCCATGGCTCATCCACATCGTCGAGCCGTCCTCGACGTTGGTAAGCAGATCGATCGGATCATCCACCTGCAGCGGTGCCTTGCCGTATTCAGCGCGGCCTGCGGCCACCACCGAACCACCCAGCTGCTGCACCATCAGCTGCATGCCGTAGCAGACCCCCAGCACCGGAATGCCGAGCTGCCAGATCCCGGGATCGCAAACCGGAGCACCCGGCTCGTACACCGAACTGGGGCCGCCGCTGAGGATGATGCCCCTGGGTGACAGCTGCCGCAGTTCTTCGGCCGTGGTGGTGTGGCTCATCACCAGGGAAAACACCTCGGTTTCGCGCACACGCCGGGCGATCAGCTCCGAATACTGGGAACCGAAATCGAGGATCACAATGGCCGGATGGCGCGAGGAGCCGGAAGCGGCGTCGATCGGGGCGGTCATGGCGTGGGCTCGCGGCCGGGCATTCGAACCACCCTAGGAGTCGCCCCCGGTGTCGCCAGACGCTGTGGTGCGCAAGACAGTGAACAGCTCCTGGCCCATGGGGCCCTGTGCACAGATACTGCGGGAGCGATCGAACAGCACGGCTCCAACCTGGAGGCCGCGATGGCCATGGCGCAGCAGGTAGTCAGCACTGCGCTGCTCGATGGCCGTGACCAACCGAGAGCGCAGCCTTTTCGCCAGGTCGGGATCGCCCTGCTCCAGATCGGCCAGGGCCTGCTCCACGGTGGGGGCCCGGTGCAAGCCGGCGAGCGGCTCACCTTGCAACCCCTCCAGGGCCGCCAGGGCCGTCAACACCTCGGCCCGGCCATCGGCCAGATGGTGGTGGGTGTGGAAGATGCCGCCGGCGAGCTTGATCAACTTGCCCTGATATCCAAACAGCAGCAGCCGCGCCACACCCGCCTCCGCAGCCGCCACCAGCAGCGGCCCGATCCAGTTGCCGGCCTTGATCAGCAGATCGCTGGGCACACCCAGAGTCGGGGCCAGATCGAGACCGTTCTCGCCGATCACCAGCACCAGATCGCCGCCAAACCCGGCCGCGCCAGCCACCTCCCGCAGCCGGGCCAGGGCCTCCTGCAACTGCTCGGGCGCTGCGCTGCGCTGCACCGTTGCCTGGGTGCCGATCAAGGCCAGACCATCCACCACGCCAAAGGCGGCATTGCTGGTGCGCTCGGCCAGCGCACGGCCGGCTGGGATCACGAGCCGCAGCTGCAAGCGCTGGCCGGAGGGCACCAGGGGTTGAAGATTGTGCGCCAACAGCTCCCGGGCATACCCCGAGAGGCAGGCCTCGCCGCTGGCGGCATGAACGCCCACGCCCTCGCCGGCTTCGAGCAGCAGCCAGGGCGCATCAGCGGCTGCGGCTGCACCCTGAGCGCCAGCCGGTGACGCAGCAGCCTGCAACCACCGCACCAAAGCCCACACCTCCAGACCGCGGGTGAGATCGAGCACGCCGGGGCCCGGGTCGCAGATCGCCCGACCCAGCACCCAGCCGTCGACCACTGGGGCTGCGACCTGCACGGGCACGAGGCTCTCGGCACGATGCGACGGATCCAGCCACAGCGGCTGCAGGGCCGCAACAGGCTCCCCGCGAAGCTGCTGCAGCGCCGCCCGGGCTGCGGCACAGACCCAGACCGGCAGGGTATAACCCGGGGGCGCACTGCTCACGAAACAGGGGTGAAGGGGAGGTCTGTTTTTTATGGTGGTCGATTGCGCCGCCGCGGCGCCGCCGTTTCCCCCCTCAGCCATGCAGGACAAGCTGACCCTGATGATTCCCGGCCCGACACCGGTGCCGGAAACGGTCCTGCAGGCGATGGGGCGGCACCCGATCGGGCACCGCAGCGCCGATTTTCAGAAGATCGTCAAGCGCACCACCGAGCAACTGCAGTGGCTGCACCAGACCAGCCATGACGTGCTGGTGATCACCGGCAGCGGCACCGCCGCCATGGAAGCCGGCATCGTCAACGTGCTCAGCAAGGGCGAGCGGGTCCTCTGCGGCGACAACGGCAAGTTCGGTGAACGCTGGGTCAAGGTGGCCCAGGCCTACGGACTCGATGTCCAGGTGATCAAGGCCGACTGGGGCCAGCCGCTGGATCCCGAGGCCTTCCGCGCCGCCCTGGAGGCCGACAGCGCCAAGGCGATCAAGGCGGTGATCCTGACCCACTCGGAAACCTCCACCGGCGTCATCAACGACCTGGAGACGATTGCCCGCCACGTCAAAGCTCACGGCACGGCCCTGACCATTGCCGACTGCGTCACCAGCCTGGGGGCCTGCAGCGTGCCGATGGATGCCTGGGGCATCGACATCATCGGCTCGGGATCCCAGAAGGGCTACATGATGCCGCCGGGACTGGCCTTCGTGGCCGTGAGCGAGCGCGCCTGGGCCGCCTACGAGCGCTCCGACCTGCCCAAGTTCTATCTGGATCTGGGCAAATACCGCAAATCGGCCAAGGCCGACAGCAACCCCTTCACCCCGGCGATCAACCTCTACTTCGCCCTCGAAGCCGCGCTCACGATGATGCAGGCCGAAGGTCTGGAGGCGATCTTTGCCCGCCACAGCCGCCACCGCGCCGCCGCCCAGGCGGCGATGAAGGCCATCGGCCTGCCCCTCTACGCCGCTGAGGGCACCGGCAGCCCGGCGATCACCGCCGTAGCCCCCGACGGCATCGACGCCGAGAGCCTGCGCAAGGCGGTCAAGCAACGCTTCGACATCCTTCTGGCTGGCGGGCAGGACCACCTCAAGGGCAAGGTGTTCCGCATCGGCCACCTGGGCTTTGTGTGCAACCGCGACGTACTCACCGCCGTGGCCGCGATCGAAGCGACCCTGCAGGACCTCGGCCTGCACAAGGGACCCATGGGCAGCGGCGTTGCGGCAGCGGCGGCGGCCCTGGCCGGCTAAATTGCAGCTTGCGATCAGCGAGGCGGTCCATGTCGGCCGCTTCGTTGACACACATGCGGGTGTAATTCAGTGGTAGAATGTCAGCTTCCCAAGCTGAACGTCGCCGGTTCGAGCCCGGTCACCCGCTTGCCGAATGACGGCTCGTGCAACTGAAGTCGAAACGTACAATTG
>VGPQ01000019.1 GCA_016882555.1 Cyanobacteria bacterium M_surface_7_m2_040 | reverse complement strand
AGCTGAGCCCGCAGGGTCGCGCCCTGTGGGGGTGGCCGGCGCCGGGGCAGCCACTGGAGCAAGAGGCGCCGTTTCCCTCTGCGTTGCCGCCCGAGACGCCCCTACCCGAGCACCTGCTGCTGCTGCGCATCGACCTGCACCAAGTGGAGCTGCTGGAGCTGGGGGGCCAGCCCCACCACCGCCGCCGCTGGCGCGCCGTCACCGGCTGGAGCGAAGAAGCACTCAATCCCTGAGCGGTGCCAGCCACGGCTCCAGAAAGCTCAAGGGCCGCGCCATCGTTTCCGAGAACCCCAAGATGCCGGCATCGCGGTGCGAGTACAGCACGGTGTCGTCGGCCTCAAGCAAGAACGTGCCGCCGCGCTGAGTCAGGTGGTCATCGCTGGGCACGTAGGTGCGCCAGCGGCCCAGCACTTCCACCATGTTTTGCAGGCGCACCGTGGCCAGCTCAAACGGCCGCTGGTAGCCGCGCCCCACCAGGTCAAACAGGGGCAGCGCCAGTCGCGGCGGCGCCTGCCGGTCGCCGCTGTAGCCGCGCAGCACCTCGGCCAGGGTGCCCGGCGAGCCGATGCCGGCGCACATCAGCAGCAGGGCCGGCCAGGGGCCCAACGGCGTCTGCAGGCCGCCATAGAGCCCCAGATGCTGGTGCAGCGCCGCACTGGCCTCGACCTGCAGGCAGGCGCGCGGCAGGCCGGTGTAGGTGCAGAAGCGCGCCGCGCCCGCATCGTTGCCAAGCCCAATGGCCAGCAAGCCGATGCCCGCTGCCTCCAGCCGCGGCAGAGCCGCCACCAGGGCCTGGCGTATTCGAGGCTGTCGAAATCGCCCAGCTGACCCATCAGCACCACCAGCCGCCGCCGCCCCGGCGCCATCGATGGCACGCCCGCCAGGCGATCAAGCAGGGGCTGGGGGGCGCGGGGCAGTTCAGTCATCGGTGGTGTCAGGCCCTGTAGACGGAGCCGCGATGGCCGAGTTTGACGATCAGCACAAGCAGCACTTGATCCTCAACGCTGAACAGCAATCGCAGATCGCCAATTCGCACGCGGTAGAGCTCGTCGTCGGATTGCAGGCGGATCACGCCAGGGTGGCGGGGCGTCTCGCTCAGCCGGCTCAGCTCACGGTCGACCCGTCGTCGCAGCACTGGATCAAGACGCGTGTAGGCCTTCGCAGCAGAACGAACAAATTCGATCCGGTAGTTCAACTGCCCTGGGCTCCAGTCCATGGGGCTGGGTTGGCTTTGAGCTCCTCCCAGCTCAGGCGCGGCTCATTAGCCCGCAGGATGGCTTCCGCTTCTGCCGTGTCTTCCGCGTCTTCCAGCGCCAGGCTCAGCAGCCGGCGCAGGGCATCGCTGCGGCTCACCGACAGGTGCAGTTCGGCCTCCAGGCGACTGGCGTAACGGTCAATGCGCTCAAGCAGATCCTGGGGGAGACGAACGGCCTGGGGGGTACCCGCTCCTCGCGCTGTCGCCATGGCGTGTCGTTGTACGTCGATCAATCTACTACGGCCGCTCTGGGTGGCAGGGCTTCTGCCTCGCGTTCAACCCAGCAGCAGCCCCGAGCCGTCGTCGGCACTGGCCTCGGCGCTGCGCAGGTCAAACAGCAGGTCTTCGAGGTTCAGCTGCGCCAGGGCCTGCTGGCGGGCGCGCTCAAGCCTGCGCGCCAAGGCTGCCGTGACCTGATCGGCCGGGGTCGGGTCATCAGTGCCACGGGCGACACCCTGGCGATCAGCCCAGCCGGGCTCTGCCGCTGGTTCCCCCAAGCCGGTCAACACCGCCGCCACCGAGAGTTCGCGGGCAGCGCGAGCCAGGCGATAGCCCCCCGTTCGCCCCCGCCGCGCCACCAGCACGCCCGCGCGGCGCAGGCGCAGCAGCAGCTGCTCAAGCATCGGCTCGGGCAGGTCCTGGGCCGCCGCCAACCGGTGGGTCGACTGCCAGGCCTGCGGCTCGGCCGCCAGCAGCAGCAGGGCCTTCAGCGCATGGTGGGCCTGCCGGCTCAGCACAGCCCCGCCAGCCGCTCGAGCACGTGCTCGAGGGTGTAGCCAAACAACGCCGGATCGGGAGCCCTGGTACCGATGTCGGCCAGGCCCAGCTCGGCCCAACGGGCATCCAGCCTGGCTTCGAGCTCGGCCGGGCGGCGCAGCGGCTCACCCCAGGGGTGGCGCTTTTCAGGGCCGATCTTGGTGGTGGCATCGATTGCCAGGCGGCCGCCCAGGCCCAAGCGCTCACTGGCGAAATCGAGCGTGTCAAACGGGGTGTCTTCAAGCACGAACAGATCGCGCGAGGGGTCCACCTGGGCGCTGAGTGCCCAGATCACCTGGCGCGGATCGCGGATGTTGATCGCCTTGTCGACCACCACCACAAACTTGGTGTAGGTGAACTGGGGCAGGGCGCTCCAAAACGCCATCGCCGCCCGCCGCGCCTGGCCCGGGTAGGCCTTGTCGATGGCGATCACGGCCAGCTTGTAGCTGAGCCCCTCCATCGGCAGAAAGAAATCGACGATCTCGGGGATCTGCTGCCGCAGGATCGGCGTGTAGATGCGGTTGAGCGCAATGGCGAGCATCGCGTCCTCCTTGGGGGGCCGGCCGCTGAAGGTCGTGAAGTAGATCGGATCGCGCCTGTGGGTGACGCACTGGATGCGCACCAGGGGCGAGTCTTCGATGCCGCCGTAGAAGCCCATGTGATCGCCAAAGGGGCCATCAGCCAGCTCCTCGCCGGGGGTGATCGTGCCCTCGAGCACCACTTCGCTGTGGCTGGGCACCTCCAGGTTGACGGTCTTGCACTTGGCCAACCGCACCCCCTCGCCGGCGTAAAGGCCGGCGAACAGCCATTCGCTCAGCTGCACCGGAATCGGCGTCGCCGCTGCCAGCACCAGCAGCGGATGCACGCCGATGGCGATGGCGATCTCCAGTGGTTTGCCCAGGGCCGCCGCCTTGCGCAGGTGGCGCGCGCCGCCGCGCACGCTCAGCCAGTGCACCGTCATCGTGTTGATCGACTGCTGCTGCAGCCGGTACACGCCCACGTTGGGGGTGCCGGTCTCGGGGTCCTTGGTGATCACCAGCCCCAGGGTCAAAATGCGGCCACCGTCGCCCGGCCAGGGGCGCAGCAGCGGGATCGAATCCAGGTTGACCTGATCCGCCTTGAACACCTGCTGGTGGCAGGGGGGGATCAGATCCAGGTCGGGCCGCGCCTTGAGCACATCGAGCAGCACCGAGCCAAAGCGCACCGCCTCCCGCGCCCCCTTGGGCGGCCGCGGCTGCTGCAGCAGGGCCAGACGCTCACCCAGGGCCTCGAGCTCTTGGGGAGCCTCCATGCCCAGGCTCCAGAGCACCCGCTCCTGGGTGCCCATCAGGTTTATGGCCACCGGCATCGGTGAGCCGATCACATGCTCAAACAGCAGCGCCGGCCCGCCGGCGGCCAGCACGCGATCGGCGATCCCCGCCAGCTCCAGATCAGGATCGACCGGAGCGCTGATACGCCGCAGCTGCCCGCGGCTCTCGAGCAGGTGCAGAAAGCCACGCAGGTCGCGTCGACTGGCCGGGAGCGCTGTTGCCATCGCCGCGTTGACGCGCGCTGCAGGGGAGGTGCCTACTGTGACGCACCCGCCGCAGCTGCTGCGACGCCATGCAACTCTCCTACTTCCACACCTCCGAAGCCGTGCCCCCGGTCGTGCCGGTGGCCGAAGGCGGCCCCGATGCCGCCGTGGTGATCGACGTGCTGCGTGCCACCACCACGATCGCCTGGTCCCTTGAGAACGGCGCTGAAGCCATTCAGGCCTTCGCCGATCTGGGCGAACTCGAAGCGGCCGCAGCCGCGTGGCCCGAAGCCCAACGGCTGCGGGCCGGTGAGCGCGACGGCCAACGCGTCGAGGGCTACGACCTGGGCAACTCCCCCCTGGCCGTGACGCCCGCAGTGGTGGGCGGCAAGCGCATCTTCATGAGCACCACCAACGGCACCCGCTCCCTGGCGGCGGTGCGCGACGTGCCCCTGCTGGTGACCGCCTGCCTGCCCAACCGCATGGCCGTGGCCAAGCGGTTGCTGGCCCAGGGCTGCCAGCGGGTCTGGATCGTGGGCAGCGGCTGGGAAGGGGATTACTCCCTCGAAGACAGCCTGGCGGCCGGTGCCGTGGCCTCGGCAGCCACCGAGCTGGCGGTGGCGCCGCATGTGGGTGTGAGCTTCGGCAATGACGAAATGCTCGCAGCCCTGGCGCTGTGGCAGCAATGGCACCACGACACCGAAACCTGCCTGCGGGCCGCCAGCCATGGCCAACGCCTGATCCGCATCGGCAACCACGACGCCGATTTCGCCTGCTGCGCCGCGGTCGACAGCCTGTCGGTGGTGCCGCTGCAGGCCGAGCCCGGCGTGCTGCGAAAGAGCTGAGCGGCTCTCCTACAGTTCGGCCCATCCAAGACCGGAGGGGTGGTGAGCAGTTTTCTGGCCGCTGCAGTGCAGCTCACCAGCACTCCCGATCCCGACGCCAACCTGGCTGCCGCCGAAGAGCAGATCGAGCTGGCCGCCCGGCGTGGCGCCGCGCTGGTGGGCCTGCCCGAGAACTTCGCCTTCATGGGCAACGACGCCCGCAGACTCGAGCTGGGCCCATCCCTGGCTGAGCGCTGCAGCCGATTCCTGGTCACGATGGCGCGCCGCTACCAGGTGACCCTGCTGGGTGGCGGCTTCCCGGTGCCCGCTGGCGAGGGGGCCACTTACAACCGCGCCGAACTGGTGAGCCATGAGGGCCAAGTTCTGGCTCGGTACGACAAGATCCACCTCTTCGACGTGGACCTGCCCGACGGCAACACCTACCGCGAGTCGGCCACGATCAAACCTGGCAATGACCTGCCACCGGTGGTGGACGTGCCCGGTCTGGGCCGCATTGGGCTGTCGATCTGCTACGACGTGCGCTTCCCGGAGCTGTACCGCCATCTGGCGGGGGCAGGTGCCGACGTGCTGATGGTGCCGGCCGCCTTCACCGCCTTCACGGGCAAAGACCACTGGCAGGTGCTGCTGCAGGCCCGCGCGATCGAAAACACCGCCTACGTGGTGGCGCCGGCCCAGACTGGTCTCAACCACGACCGACGCCAGACCCACGGCCATGCCCTGGTGATCGACCCCTGGGGCACGGTGCTGGCCGATGCCGGCATTGCGCCGGGTTCGGCTGTGGCTCCCATCGATCCCGAGCACGGTGCGCGGGTGCGGGCGCAGATGCCCAGCCTGCGGCACCGCCGCCCAGGCCTGTTCTGAGCGGCGCCTGTGATCGGCAGTCCGATCCTGCGGCCGGCGCGCCTGGCTGCGAGCGGTGTGGTCAGCCTGCTGGCCGGCCTGCTGCTGTGGTGCGGCTCTGCGGCGATGGCCGCCGGCTCGAGCCTCGGGGCCTGGCGCATCACGCGCCAGGGCGTGCTGGAGCTGCGCACCAGTCCCGATGCGTCACTCAAGGCCTATTTCGAAGCCGGATCGCTGGGCCGCGGCCCGCGGCTCTGGGTCGACCTGCCTGGGGCCCCAAGCCGCAGCCGCAGCCTCGGCGGCAGCGGTGCCCTCAAGGCGGTGCGCATCGGCAGGCCCGACGCTGAAACCACCCGGTTGGTGCTGGAGTTTCAGCCGGGGATCCAGCTCAATCCCAAGCTGCTGCGCCTGCTCGGCACGGCTCCTGACCGCTGGCGGATGCCCCTCATCGGCCTGCCGACCCAGGGGCTTGTGAGCATGGGGGAAGGGGATCTCGATGCGGCCACCCCCTTGAGCAGGACACCCGAGCCCCGGCCCAGCTTCCCCACATCCCCCAAGCCCCTCTCGGCGGATGGCCTGCCGGTGGTGCCGCGCGGCCGCTTCAAGGTGGTGATCGACCCCGGTCACGGCGGCCCCGATCCTGGGGCGATCGGCATCAATGGCCTGCGCGAAACCGATGTGGTGCTTGATGTGGCGTTGCAGGTGGCACGGCTGCTGGAGGCCCGTGGCGTCGTGGTGGAGATGACCCGCACCAGCGACATCGATGTCGACCTGCCGCCGCGGGTGGCTCTGGCCAACAGCAGTGGCGCCGATGCCTTCATCAGCATTCACGCCAACGCGCTGAGCCTGGCCAGACCCGATGTCAACGGCATTGAAAGCTTCTATTTCGCTGGCGGCTCACAGGCGGGTCTCTCCCGCCAGCTGGCCGATGCCGTGCAGCGCCAGATGCTGGGGGTGTCTCCAGGCTCGCCAGACCGGGGGGTCAAAGCGGCGCGCTTCTTCGTGATCCGCCGGGCGACGATGCCCTCCACTTTGGTGGAGATGGGCTTTGTGACCGGGCAATTGGATGCCGCCCGCCTGCGTGATCCCGACTTCCGGCGTCGCATGGCCCTGGCCCTGGCAACCGGCATCCTGAATTACCTCAGGGGGTTGCCATGAGCCTGCGGGTGGGTCTGTTTGACAGTGGGCTGGGCGGCCTCACGGTGCTGCGGCAGGTGCACGAGCACTACCCCCACACCCCTTGCCTCTACCTGGGGGATACGGCGCGGGTGCCCTACGGCGAGCGCAGCGCCGAGGAGATCCGCATGATTGCCGCCGAGGTGGTGCACTGGCTGCGGCTGCAGGGCATCGGTGTGCTGGTGATGGCCTGCAACACCTCCAACGCCCTCGCCCTGGATGTGGCCGTGGCTGAAGCCGGGGTGCCGGTGGTGGGCTTGATTGACAGCGTGGCTCCCACCCTGACCAGCAATCGCATCGGCGTGCTCGCCACCCCGGCCACGGCCGCCAGTGGCGCCTACCGCCGCGCCATCCACGCCTGCAGACCGAAGGCCGAAGTGGTCGAGGTCGCCTGTCCAGCGTTCGTTCCGTTGATCGAAGCCGGAGATCTCGAGCACCCGGACCTGCAGCAGGCCGCCACGACCTACCTGCAACCCCTGCTGGAGCGGGGCTGCGAGGAAATCGTGCTGGGCTGCACCCACTACCCCCTGCTGGAACCCCTGCTGGCGCGCCTGTTGCCGACCGATGTGGTGCTGGTGGATCCGGCGCGGGCCACCGTGGCGCGGCTCGGGCCGCTGCTGGCCAGTCTCGGAGATCTACCCGAGGCCGAGCAACTGCAGCAAGCAGCTCCAGCGGCCCTGAGCCAGAGCCGCATCTGCGTCACTGGTTGCGCCGAGGGTTTTGCACGGGCCGCAGCCTGCTGGCTGGGTTCGGAGCCCCTGGTCGAGCAGGTTCGGCTCTGTCCGACGCTTCGCGGGGATCGCCAGCGGCAGCAGGCCTGAGGCTTCTAGGATCTCCGCACACCGGAGGTTGTGTGGCAACGGTTGCAGAGCTGCTCCAGCCCGTCGAGGCCGACCTCGATGCCCTGCTGGCTGATCTGCGCAGCCTGATTGGTGCCGGCCATCCGATCCTGCAGGCCGCGGCTGAGCATCTGTTTGCCGCCGGTGGCAAGCGTTTGCGGCCTGGCATCGTGCTGCTGCTGTCGCGGGCCATCAGCCCCACAGGCGAGCTCGGTCAGCGTCACCGCCGGCTAGCCGAGATCACCGAAATGATCCACACGGCTTCGCTGGTTCACGACGACGTGGTCGATGAAGCCTCGACCCGGCGCGGTGTTGCCACGGTGCACAGCCGGTTCAACCACCGCGTTGCCGTCCTGGCAGGTGATTTCCTGTTTGCTCAGGCCAGCTGGCACCTGGCCAACCTGGACGACCTTGAAGTCGTCAAACTGCTGAGCCGGGTGATCATGGATCTGGCCGATGGCGAGGTGCGCCAGGGCCTCTATCGCTACGACACGGGCCAGAGCTTCGAGACCTATCTCGACAAGAGTTACTGCAAAACCGCATCCCTGATTGCCAACAGCGCCCGGGCTGCCGGGGTGCTGTCAGGCCTGCCGACCCAGAATCTCGACGAGCTCTACCGCTTTGGTCGCCAGCTTGGGCTGGCCTTCCAGGTGGTCGACGACATTCTTGACTTCACTGGTGACGACCAGCAGCTGGGCAAACCGGCAGCCAGTGATCTGGCCTCCGGCTACCTCACGGCCCCAGCGCTCTATGCCCTCGAGGAGCGCCCAGCCCTGGCCGGTTTGATCGAGCGGGAGTTCAGCAAGGACGGCGACCTGGAGCAGGCACTTGAGCTGGTGCGGGGCTGCGAGGCCATCCCTCGCTCGCGTGCCCTGGCCGAGGGCTTCGCCCGCGAAGCCGGCGAAGCCCTCGGCTGGCTGACCACCTCGGACGCCTCCCGCGCACTCAAGGGGCTCCCCGATTTCGTGCTAAGCCGGCTGTATTGATCCGGGCGGATGCTGTTCTTCGATGGCGGCAACCTCCTGATCTGGGGCCTGCTCGTCGACTGGGTGCTGCTGGTTGGGGTTTATCTGAGCCTGGGGCTCGACTTCCTGCCCGTGCGGCTGCTGCCCCAGGCCCTGCAGCTGTGGTGGCGATCGCTGCAGGCGCCACCGGCCTCCGAAGCCGGAGAGGCCAGCCCCTGGCAGACCTCAATGGCCGCGCTGGGTGGGCTGATGGGCCTGGGCAACATCACCGGCATGGCCGTTGCCCTGACGGCCGGTGGCCCGGGCGCCCTGGTCTGGGTCTGGCTGGCGGCGGTGGTGGGATTGGCCACCAAGTTCTGCGAGACGCTGCTGTCTGCGCAATGGCGTCAACGGTTGCCCTCCGGGCATTGGCTCGGAGGACCGATGCTGGCTTTGCGGCAGGCGCTTCCGCCCCCCCTGCGCTCGCTTGGCACCCTGTACGCCCTGGCCGGCGTGGCGATGATGCTGGGACCGGCCAACGCCCTGCAGAGCCAGCAGCTGGCCCAGATCCTGCAACAGGGCCTGCAGATCCCGCCCTTGGCAACCGGCTTGGCCATCGCGGCGCTCACCTATGGGGTGATCGTGGGCGGCCTGCCCCGCATCGGCCGCTGCTCAGGCTGGCTCCTGCCCCTCTCCTGCGGCATCTATGCAGGGGCCTGCCTGCTGGTGATCCTGTCGCACGCGGCCGCGCTTCCCGCGGTGGTGGCCGAGATCCTGGAGCAGGGACTGAGCCCCCGCGCCATCACCGCCGGCACCCTGGCCGCCTCCCTGTCGACAGGAATTCGTTTCGCGGTGCTCGACAGCGAGGCAGGCATGGGCACCACCGCCACGCTTCTGGCCTGCGGGCAACCGGCGCACCCCTTCCAGCAAGCCTGCATCGCCATGGTGTTGACCGTGATCGATGTTCTGATCGGCACCGGCACGGCCCTGGTCATCCTGCTGAGCGGCAGCCATCGTCTGCACAGCTCCCCGATTGCAGTGGTCAACCAGGCCTTCGCCTGGGGGCTCGGCGACAGCCATGGGCTGCTGCTGCTGCTGCTGGTGGCTGTTGCCTTTGCCTTCACCACCATCACCGCCTATGCCTATTTCGGCGAACGCTGTCTGGACGCACTCACTGGCGGCAAGGGTCAGCAGCCCTATCGCCTCATCTGGATCGCTGTGGTTGTGATGGGCTCCGTGGGCCCGCTCGATGCGATCTGGCGCAGCAGCGACCTGCTCGACGCGCTGATCACCCTGCCCAATCTGGTGGGCTTGGTGGTGCTCTCCAACAGAATCTTTGCTGATACCCGCTCTCTCAGCAGCACCCAACGCGAGGCTTGATGCGTGGTGAGCGCCCTACCCCTACCCATGCCACTGAGCACCAGCTTTGGCTCGCTGCTGGCGACGCTTGCATCGGAAGCCCGTGACGCCCTGCCCAAACCGTCGCTGGTGAATGCCAGCCAGATCACCAGCCTGCCACTGGAAGGAAGCCTGACGGTGATCGCACTGGTTTTTTTAGGGGCCTTGATCGCCAGCAAACTTTGCACCCGCCTCAGCATTCCCGCCAATCTGGGCGTTCTTCTGCTGGGTGTTGCCATCACACCAGACGCGGCTCTCCTGCGGCCGGAAGGGGCTGAAACCCTACATGTGGTGAGCCTCTCGATGTTGCTGTTCTATGCCGGTCTCAGCAGCAATCTTCGCCAACTGCACAGGCTGCTTCGCCATGAGCTGATGCTGGCCATCGGCGGCGTCATGATTTCGTCGGTTCTGCTTGGTCTGGTCATCTGGTTGATCAGCCACGGCCATGCCAACTGGAGCCTCGGCCAAGTGGGCCTACCGTTGAGCGTCTGCTTCCTGATCGCTGCCACCCTGGGGTCCACGGATGCCGGCGTCACCTTGAGCGTGCTCAAAACCGTGCAGCACAGCATGCCGGCGAGGGTCAAGCATCTGATCGAATTGGAGTCCTCTGTCAATGATCCAGCTGCAATTTTGTTCTTGCTTGTGGTGCTGGGTCTGAGCAGTCAAGGCTTCAGCGATGACCTCAGCCTGCTGAAGGCCATCGCCGTGAATCTTCAGAGCTTTCTCAAAAGCATCGGTAGCGGCATTCTGGTGGGTCTGATTCTCACCTACGTGGCCAAATTTATCTTCAATGAGATGATCGTCAATCGCGATCAAGTGCTCGTTGTCGGCATGGCCCTCGCCCTCTCCTCCTATGGCCTATTAACCTTGATCGGGGGATCGGGATTCATCACGGCCTACGTTACAGGTGCCTTCCTCGCCAACAACATCTACAACAACGCACACATCACGCCAGAGCTGCTGGAAAACAGCTTTGAAACCTTCAACAGCCTGATGGAGATGCTGGTGTTCCTGTTATTTGGCTTGTTGTTCAACCCCATGCATCTCGGCGCTTACATCGTGCCGGGCGTGTTGATCAGCCTGTGCCTGATGCTGGTGGTCAGACCCATCAGCATCCTGGCCTTCCAGCCCTGGTCGCCGTTGACCTCGCGCGAGACGGTGCTGCTCTCCTGGTGCGGCCTGCGGGGGGCCGTGCCGCTGGCGCTGTCTTACACCGTGGTGCATGCCCTGCCTCGGCTGCCCAGCCTCTCCGAGGTCCAGGTCGAGGCGGTGGGCCAGGCCGTCGAAAACCTGATTTTTGTGATC
>VGPQ01000018.1 GCA_016882555.1 Cyanobacteria bacterium M_surface_7_m2_040 | reverse complement strand
CGGGCACTGGCTATCAACGTCGTTTAATCCTGGCAAATCAGCCCCGGGGCGGCGGGGCGTGTGAACGGTTTGTCAAAACCGGCGCTGATCCTGCAGCCCACAAGCCTCAAGCCAACCAGTGGCAACCCCCTTCATCGATCCAGCCATCCACGGGGATGTCCCAGGGATCGGCGGGCAGGCGATCCACCACGCAGGCCGCTGGAAGCACCGTCAGCGCTGGAATGGCGCGCCAGGCGGGATCGCTGCGCAAGCGGTCGTACCACCCACCACCGGACCCCAGGCGCACCCCGCAGCGATCCACAGCCAGGGCCGGCAGCAGCAGCAGCGCCAGTTGAACCGGCTGAAGCTCGCCCAGCGAGACGGGCGGCGCGGGGATACCGCAGTCATCGGGCACCAACGCCAGTCCCGGGGGCCAGGGGCGGTAGCGCAAGCGATCGGCCTCCACCACCGGCAAGGCCCTGGGACTAGCCAGCGGCCCCAGCGCCGCCCTGAGATCGGGCTCCCCCGCAAGCGGCCAGAACAGGCCGATGTGCTGGCCAGGCTGGCCTGGGTTGAGCGACGCCAACCAACCAGCCAAGGAGCTGTCGAGGTGCTGCTGGAGGCCAACAGCGTGCTCACGCCGCAAGCGGCGGTAGTGGCGACGCAGCTCCGGCTTCACCGCTGAAACCATCCGGTGAGCGCCACCGCCAGGGCATCGGCCGCATCATCGGGCCGGGGCGGCTCATCGAGCCCAAGCTCGCGCATCACCGCATCGAGCACCTCGTCCTTGCGGGCATGGCCCGAACCGGCCAGGGCGAGCTTGATCTGCATCGGCGGAAACTCCACCACCGGCACCCTGAAGCGGGCCAGGGTCATCATCACCACACCGCGGGCCTGCACCACGGCGATGGTGGTGCTGGAGCGGTAAAAGAAGAACTTCTCCACCGCCGCCAGCTCGGGCCGCCAGGTGCGCAGCAGCTGGCGCAGGTCACGGGCGATCTCGACCATGCGGTCGCCCTCGCTGCGGCCGGCGTCGGTGCGGATGATGCCGCAATCGAGCAGCTGCTGCTGGCGGCCGGCCACCTCGATCACGCCGTAGCCCACGCGGGCCAGACCGGGGTCGATGCCGAGGATCCTCACCAGGCCCAGGCCAGCAGGCGGCCCTGCATCAGGCGGCCAGAGCCAGCTCAAAGGCGCTGCGGTCGCTGCCCTCGGGGCGCTCGAACACCTTGCAGAACACCTTGACCACCCGGTCGCCCGAATCGATCTGCTCGAGCGGATCCTTGCGCAGGCGGTGGCGCAGGCAGCAGGCCACCACGCGGGCCACGTCGTCTTCGCTGACCTCGGTGCGGCCCTCGAACGCAGCCAAGGCCCTGGCGGCGCGGTTGGTGACGATGTCGCCGCGCAGGCCGTCAACATCGAGTTCACCGCAGATGGCGCTGATGCGGATGCGCAGGTCGTCGTCGATCTGCACCTGGGGCAGGCGCTGCTGGGCTTCGACCACGCGGGCCTGCAGGGCGTCCTGGGTGGTCTGTACGGCGGTGTTGAAGCCGTCGGGATCGTTGTCGAAGGCGGTGCGCTGATCCACCACCTGCACCCTGAGCTCGGGGTCGCGCACGGTGCGCACCTCAACGCTCATGCCGAAGCGATCAAGCAACTGGGGCCTGAGCTCGCCCTCTTCGGGGTTGCCGGAGCCGATCAGCACAAAGCGGGCCGGGTGGCGCACGCTCACACCTTCGCGCTCGACCGTGTTCCAGCCCGAGGCGGCCGAGTCGAGCAGCACATCGACCAGGTGGTCGTCGAGCAGGTTGACCTCGTCGACATACAGCAGGCCCCGGTTGGCCTTGGCCAGCAGGCCCGGCTCAAAGGCGCGCACGCCCTCGCTGAGGGCCTTTTCGATGTCGATGGTGCCGCAGAGGCGGTCTTCGGTGGCGCCCAGGGGCAGGTCCACCATCGGCACCTGGCGGGGCTCGACCGGCAGCGGCTCGCCGCGGCCCAAACGCTCGCGCACCTCGGCGCTCTGCAGGTCGGGATCGCTCGGAGAGCTGTTGTAGGGGTCTCCGGCGACCACCTCGATCTCGGGCAGCAGGTCAGCCAGGGCGCGGATCGTGGTGCTTTTGCCCGTGCCGCGGTCGCCCATGATCATCACCCCGCCGATGCGGGGATCGATCACGTTGAGCAGCAGGGCCAGCTTCATCTCCTCCTGCCCAACGATGGCAGTGAAGGGAAAGACCCTGCGCTGGCGGGCTGAACTCACGGGGCGGCTGCTGGTTCCTGTGGAGGCGATTGTTTCACAGGCAACAGGCTGAGCACCTGCGGCGGGGTGGCATCGGCCGGATAGATGAGCCGCAGCCGCAGGGTGCGCTCGGCCCCGGGGGCCAGGGTCACCGTGCCCAGAGCCGGTCCCTGCTGGCCGTTGCGCAGCACCAGATGGAACCCCTGCCGACCGGCGGGGCGTCCACTGCTGCCATCGAGGCCGCTGACCTCGACGCTGCCGCGAAACATCACGGCGCGGCCAGGTGCGGCCAGGAAACGCAGACCAGCCGCCGGCTGATCGCCTTTGAGCGGCGATTCCAGCGCCAGCTGCAGGGCCAGGGGACTGGCGCCGGTGTTGCGCAGCGGCAGGCTGAGGTCGTACTCGACGCCGTAATTGCCGTGGGCTGCCCAGGCGGTGCCGGGGTAATAGGCCTGCAGCTCTGCGGTCTGAACCTGGGCGGTGCCCAGGGTGCCGCGCTCGAGGGCAGCGATCGGCCACGACAGCGGAGCGCGGTTGGCGCTCAGGAAGGGCTTGCCCGGATCGGTGATCCGCGCCGTCCACACACTGCCCTTCTGCACCCCGCTCACCCGCGAGTAGATGATCGCGCCAGGAGCCCCCTTGATGCTGGCCTTGTGCTCCCGCGGGCTCAACGGCCCATCCAGCAGCTGGGCCCAGGTCTGGGGAGGCGGCGGCTGGTCGTTGGGCCCGAAGGCCGCCAGCGTGGCGAGCGACAGCGGGCCATCGCTCTGCAAACGCAGCTGCAGATTGCGGCCGTTGAGCAGGGGGTCGAGGCCCCGCACCGGGATCGGCAGCACCAGCAGCGTGCTGAGCTCACCGGGTTTGAGCATCCACTGCTCGCCCAGCACGGGGCTGCGCTGGCGGGCCAGCAGCTCGGTGGCCACCCGGCTCCCTGGACCGGCGTAAACAGGCGTCATGCCCTGGGGCATCAGTGTCGGCAGGGGCAGGAACGGGGCGCCGGGCTGAGCCGGATCCAGCGATTGCGACAGGGCCGTGGCGCCGGCCAGCAGCCTCAGGGTCACGGGCTTGTCGCCGCGGGGCTGGGCCACCACAGCCAGCCAGAGGGTGGAATCGAGCGTCTCCGGCTTGCCGGCAAAGACGTGGTGGCTGAACAGATCAAAGCGCCCCCCCAGAGGCACATTGAGGTGGGCATCGGGCACTCCCCGCCCGCGGCCATCAAAGGTGGAGAGCAGAATCCCGGCCGTGGTGATCAGCTCGGGGTTGTTGTCGTTGACGACCAACACCCCATCGAGGGATCCGGGCAGGGGCTCCACCACCTGGGGGCGCAGCAGGGGCGCCGGGGCGGCAGGTTGTTGAGCCAGGGCCGGCTGGGCCAGGCTCTGCTGAAGCTTGATCGGCTGGGCCATGGCGGGCCCGATTGGCACCAGCAGCGGTGCCAGCAGGGCGGCAAGCCAGGACATCGACACAGGCCTGCCGAGGGATATGGACAGATTGCGCAGGGCCATCAGCGTCTCCCCACAAGCGTTTTGGCCACCTCAGCGGCCATCGCCCGGATCAGATCGGCCTGGCGGGGGTCATTGAACGGTCCCTTGACCATCAACGCCAGCACCGCACGCTGGCCGGTGGGCAGCTGCACCAGCGCGGCGTCGGCATAGGCGATGCCGATGTCGCCAGTTTTGTTGTAGGTGGTGATGCCAAGGCTGCGCAGCTCGCTGTCGGGATCGGCGGCGTCCTTGCCCAGCCCCTGCAGCAGTCCCAGCGGGATCAGGGTGTTGGTGCGGGAGGTTCCGAGAATCTCGCGGAACAGATCGCGGGCCCGTGGGCCCAGCTTGTCGCCGGTGTCGACCAGGGCGATGCTGCGGGCCAGATCCTTGGCGCTGGTGGTGTTGGTGCCATTGAGATCCGGCAGCCAGTTGTTGACCACGGTCGCCCCCAGGCCCAGGGCGGTGAACTTGGCATTGAGGGCCTGCTTGCCCCCCAACCGCTTGATCAACAGGTTGGTGGCGGTGTTGTCGCTCACCCGGATCATCTCGGTGGCCGCCTCAAACAGCGGGAAGCGTGTGCCCACAGGGCGGCTGGCCATCCAACCGGCGCCCCCGCCGATCAACTCCTTGGTCATCGCCAGCGGTTCGCTCCAGCGCAGCTGGCCGCCATCAAAGGCTTCAAGAGCCACCAGCAGAATCGGCGTCTTGATCGAACTGGCCGCCGGCAACGGCAGCTCGCTCTGCAAATGGGCAAAGCGGCCGTCGTCCAGCACCAGCAGAAAGCCCGAAGCGGTCAGATCCTGCTGTGCGGCGGCCAGCCGCTGCCATTGCTGCGACAACGCGGCAATCCTGCCCCCGGTTTCAAACCGGCCCAGCCCAAGACCAGCCTGGGGCTTGGCCGGCCCGAAACCGGGGGCAGGCTCCTGGGGCCTGGGCTGGCTGGCGGCGCCCAGGGCCAGCCGCGGCGCCAGCAGCCGCAGGCTGGTGCCCGTGATCAGGCCGATCCCCACCCCCATCACCAGCAGGCGCAGCACCAGCCGCAGCGGTGCCATCCAGACGCGTTTGGCAGGGCGGGGCGCACGAGCGGGGGGCACCGAAGCTGAGCGGGAGTTCCGAAGCTAGGAGGTCTGGGAGCTGTGTCCAGCGGCCCAGCGGCACTGGCGCACCATGCCCCGCAACAAGGCCACCTCCTCCGGAGCCAGACCGGCCCGTTGCAGCAGGGCGCGCAGCTTCGCCATGCGGGCCGCGGCCGTGTGGGGGTGCAGAAATCCCACCTCCAGCAGCAGGGCTTCGGCATCGCCGAGCATCGCCTCGATGGTGCCGCGGGGAGCCAGCGGCGGGCCCTGCGCCGGTGGGGCGGGCGCGCCGCCTGCGGCCTGATGCAGACCATGCAGCACCACCGCCACCGCATGGGAGAGATTCAAGGAGCGGTAGGCCGGGCCGGTGGGCAGCTGCAGCACCTGGCCGGCCTGCAGCAGTTCGGCGGCGCTGAGGCCGCGATCCTCGCGCCCAAACACCAGGGCCAAGGGCGCCTCGGTCGCACCGCTCTGGGCCAGCAACCAGGCCATCGCCGGTTCGAGCCCAAGCGGCGGCAACGGATCACCCTCGCCGCGGCCGCTCGTGGCCACCACGGCGGCGCAATCACCCAGGGCAGCGGCCAGATCAGCAAACAGCCGCGCCTGCTGCAACACCGGGCTGCCGTGCACCGCCATGCGTTCGGCCTCGGCGCTGCGGTGATCGCAACGCGGCGCCACCAGGCGCAGCTCGATGCCCAGCGCAGCCGAGCTGTAGTTGGCACAGAGGCGCGCCACGCTGCCCACATTGAGCGGGCCCAACGGCTCCACCAGCACCACGGCCAGGCGCTGCCGGGGCAGGGGGGCCTGCGGGTTCAAACCAGGCTCTTGAGATAGGCGAGCAGATCAGCCATCGCCTGGGGCTCCGGTTGAAACCGCGGCATCGGCGGCGTGCGACCGCTGACCACCTGCTGGATCAGCTGGCGATCGTTCTTGCGCTGCGCCACGCCGTGCAGATTCGGCCCCACCAGCCCCTGGGCGGCGATGCCATGGCAACCGGCGCAATTGAGCAGAAACAGCCGACCCCCGTTTTCGGCCGAACCGCCCAATTCCAGCGTCGAGCGGGTGTAGGGATCGCTGCGCGCCGCCGGCAGCACCAGCAGCACCAGCACGATGCAGGCGCCGGCAAAGGCCACCACCAGGGCCGCCACCAAGGTGCGGCGGCTGGCCTGGGGCAGGGCGGAGGCAGAAGGGCTGGTCACAAATCTCCAGATCCAGTCACGGTGGCGGCCCTGCCCATGAAACAATGGCGGGGCGTCAGACGCCACGGCATCACCATGATCGAACCCCTGCTCTGCGGCATCGTGCTCGGTCTGATTCCCGTGACGTTGCTGGGCCTGTTCATGGCCGCCTGGAACCAGTATCGCCGCGGCAGCCTGCTGGACAGCTGAGCAGCATCAGTGTGGTGCTGCCGTAGCGGCGTAGATCCCGCTGCTCCCAGCCCGCAGGGACTGCCGGCAGCAGGTTGGAGCCACATTCCAACAACAGCAGTCCGTCAGGGTGTAGCCATCCCCCCGCGGCAATGGCTGCCGCCAGATCGGTGTACATCCCGGCGGCATAGGGGGGATCGCAGTAGATCAGATCAAACGTCTGGGGAGTGGCCGGCCCTGGAGTCTGCTGCAGCGGCTGCTGCGGAGCCTGGGGGCGTCTGAGCCACTGCAGCGCATCCTGGGTGTGCAGCTGCCAGCTGCCGGCCTGGGGGCCCAGCCCTTCGGCCACGGCCATCAGGTTGGCCCGAGCCACCTGGGCGATCTGGCGGTCCTGCTCGACGCCCACCACCAGGGCGGCGCCCCGCTGCAGCACCTCACAGGCCATCACCCCGCTGCCGCTGCACAGATCCAGCCAGCGGCAGCCCGCCAGCCGCGGCGCCAGCATGTTGATCACCGCCAGCCGCACCCGCGACGGCGTGGGCCGGGCCCGATCACCGCTGGGGCTGCGCAGCCGGCGGCCGCCGCTGAGGCGCAGGCTCATGAACGGGCGGCCACCCAGGCTAGCCAGCGCCTGAGCATGGCTTCGCCGCTGGCCGCTGATTTTTCAGGGTGAAACTGGCAGGCCCCAACGCTGCCCTGCCACACCGCGGCGCTGATCGCCTCACCGGCGAAGCGCACCCGGGCCGTGGTACAGGCCGGATCACGGGGCTCGGCGGCATAGGAATGCACGAAATACATCCAGGCCTCGACACTGCCGCTGGGCAGCAGCGGGCTCGGCTCAGCCGGCAGCAGCGGCTCCCAGCCCATGTGGGGGATCGGGTGGCCGGAGCGCCGCGGCAGGGCCCGCACCCTCCCGGCCAGGATGCCCAGCCCCGCTGCCCCACCCTCATCGCTGCCGTCAAACAGCAGCTGCAGGCCCAGGCAGATGCCCAGCAGCGCCCCGCCCGCCGCGCACCAGCGCTGCAGCGGCGCCACCAGCCCAGCCTGGTGCAGCTGCGCCATCGCCGGATCAAAGGCTCCCACCCCCGGCAACACCAACGCATCACAGCCGGCCATGGCGTCTGGCCGCTGAACCGGCACGATCTCGGCCGCCAGCCGCTCGAAGGCCCGCTGCACCGAGTGCAGGTTGCCCATGCCGTAGTCGATCAGACCGATGCGGCTCATCCGCTGGATCCATGCAGCTGCCGTTCTCCAGGATGCTGCAGCGCTGCACAGGGCGTGAGATCGAGCCCATTGAGGTGATCGATGAGCTGGTACAGACGGCCGATGCGCCGCTTGTCGAGGTGGAAGCGCAGACACGGATAGAGGCGACCGGTTTCGTCACAGCTTTCACCGGCGGTGATCTGGCCCTCGGCGACCAGATCAGCAAAACTGAGATTGATGTGCTGCAGTTGAGGCTCCGACAGCACGGTGTGCAGCAGCAGCTCGAGCCGATCCTCGCCGGGTTGGGCGGTGTGAAACACCCGGTAGAAGCGGCTGATCAAGCCAACGGCCTGCTCAGCGCTGCTGGCCTCGAGCAGCAGCGATGGATCTTCAACCGAAATCAGCCCCTGGGCCGCCAGCCCCTGCTGCACATCCCGTTGCCAGCCCCGCCAGAAGGGGTTATCGGGCGGTGCCAGCAACACCAGCGGGATCGGCCGGTTGCGCCCCGTCTGAATCAGGGTGAGGGCTTCAAACAGTTCATCAAGGGTGCCGAAGCCACCCGGCAGCACCACGAGCGCATCGCTCTCGCGCATGAAGAACAGCTTGCGCGTGAAGAAATAGCGGAAGTGCAGCAGCCGCCCCATCGGGCCGCTCACGTAACGGTTGGCGTGCTGCTCAAACGGCAGATCGACATTGAGGCCGAAACTGCAGGCCTGACCGGCCCCGCGGTTGGCCGCCTCCATCACGCCCCCACCAGCGCCGGTCATCACGAAAAACCCCTGGCGCACGGCCTCTGCGGCCAGTTCGGTGGCCAGGTGGTACGCCGGGTCATCAGGGCTCGTGCGAGCCGAGCCAAACACCGTGACCTTGCGGATGCCACGGCTCTCGCGAAACATGTCCAGCCCGTCGCGCACATCGGCCAGGGCATCGGTGATCAGACGCCAGGCTTCGGCTTCTGACTCGCGGTGGCTGATCTCGAGCAGCGTCACCACGGCCCGCTCGATGGCACGACGCTGGGGGTGCCCCTCCAGAGACGCGGCGAGAACATCAAGCGGGCTCTGGCCGGCGCAGAAGGCCAGGGGTGGCTGGGGACTGCTCAGGGAGGCGACAGGATCAGAGGACCTTGCTGATCGTGCTGGAGAGGGTGGTCTTGGGCACGGCACCGACCACCGTGTCGACCTTCTGACCGCCCTTGAAGATCATCAGCGTGGGGATGCTGCGGATGCCGTACTGACTGGCCACGTTGGGGTTTTCGTCGGTGTTGAGCTTGAACACCTTGATCTTGCCCTCAAACTCTTTGGCGATCTCATCGACAATCGGCGCCACCATGCGGCAGGGGCCGCACCAAGGGGCCCAGAAATCGACCAGCACGGGCACATCACTTTTGAGCACGTCTTGCTCGAACGAAGCGTCGGTGACAGCAGCGGCGCTGGACATCCTTGATGGGAACAGGGTTCCGGGAATCTAGCAAGGTTTTCTGTTCGGGCCACCGGTGGCAACATGCCGTTGCAGGCCTTGGGGCTCCCCGGCGCTGCTGCAACCTGGTCGTGCGAACTGGTGAGCAAGCGTCCTCTCGAGCTGCGGTCTGAGCTGCAGAGAGAGCTGAGGGTCGGGTAGGGGTCGAGCTGCCGGTCGGCTGCAGCCCGTGGGGAAGACAAAAAGCCCGGACGCGCCGGGCCGGGGGTGTGAGGAGTGTGCGAGCCGTAGCCCCCACAGCTCAACGATAGGGGCTTACTTGCCCATGCCCAGTTGTTGGGCTTTCTGATACACCTTGCCCTCGGTGAGCAGCGAGGGGGCCACCACCACTTCGACCTGCTGCATCTCCTTGAGGGTGCGGGCGCCGAGCGTCCCCATTGAGGTTCTGATGCAGCCGAGCAGGTTCTGGGTGCCATCGTCGAGGGAGGCCGGACCCCGCAGGATCTTCTCGAGGCTGCCGGTGGTGCCCACCTTGATGCGCGTGCCGCGGGGCAACACCGGGCTCGGGGTGGCCATGCCCCAGTGAAAGCCGCGGCCGGGGGCCTCGGCGGCACGGGCGATCGGCGAGCCGATCATCACCGCATCGGCACCGCACGCCAGACATTTGCAAATGTCCCCACCGGTGACGATGCCACCATCGGCCACGATCGGCACATAACGCCCGCTCTCGCGCTGGTAGTCGTCGCGGGCGGCGGCGCAATCGGCCACCGCCGTGGCCTGGGGGATGCCAATCCCCAGCACGCCGCGGCTGGTGCAGGCCGCCCCCGGCCCGATGCCCACCATCACCCCGGCGGCTCCAGCACGCATCAGCTTGAGGGCGACCTCGTAGGTGACGCAGTTGCCGATCACCACCGGGACGCCGAAGTCGCGGCAGAGGGCCTCCAGATCCAGGCTCTCCTGGCCTTCAGGGCCCACGTGCTCGGTGCTCACCACCGTGGCCTGCACGAAGAACAGATCGGCGCCGGCCTCGGCGATGGCCTTGCCGAAGCGCAGCGCCGCCACGGGCGTAGCGCTGACGGCAGCGATGCCACCGGCCTGCTTGATGGCGGCGATGCGCAGCCGGATCAGGTCTTCACGCACCGGCTGGCTGTAGAGCTCCTGCATCAACGGCACGAACTCGTCTTTGCCCACTGAGGCAATGCGGTCAAGCACAGGGTTGGGATCGTCGTAGCGGCACTGCACCCCTTCGAGATTCAGCACGCCCAGGGCCCCCTGCCTGGTGAGCTCGACAGCCATGGCCACATCGACCACCCCATCCATGGCGCTGGCAATGATCGGAATCTCACGGGTGACCCCGCCCAGGGTCCAGCTGCTGTCGGTCACAGCCGGATCAACCGTGCGACCGCCGGGCACCAAGGCGATTTCATCGATGCCGTAGGCGCGACGAACGGTGCGGGAGCGGCCGAGCTGAATGGTCACCGTGTCAGGAAGCATTCGGACCACGGTATCAACCGGAGCACGGCTTCCTGTGGGTTCAGGGCATGCCGCGAAAGCGCTTCCAACGCTGCGCGATCGCGCTCAGGGTCTGGTCGCGGTCGCCGGCACGGAGCAGGTGCCCCGTGGCAAACCGCGCCAGCCAGATCAGGCCAACCAGCTCGAGCAGACCACCCATCAGGGGCACGCTGGCGATGGTGTCGAGCACGGCCCCGTACACCTTCAGCACAATCAGGGCCGTGAGCACCACGGCCAGGAGCCGCAGCGGCCGCTGGGAACCCGTCCACAGCTCGTCGGGATTGATCGTCTCCAACCAGCTGGACAACCGCGCGATCAGCAGCTGCCATTCGCCGCCCTCGCCACGCTGCTCCTCGGCCTGGGGGTTCGGCTCGTCGGGCATGGGACCGTGCACTCGCGGGATGGGAGCTTAAAGGGACCGGCCGCAAGGGTCAGGGATCGAAGGGGCGCAGGGCTGGCCGCGACGGCAATGGGCACACCGGCCCCTGCAGGGGAAAGCGCCCTGCCAGCAGGGCCTGCCGCAGCTGCTCGGCCGCTGCCGCCGCCAGCCGCGGGCTGTGGGCAGGGGCGCAGCGAACGGTGTGGCCCTGAAGCTGCAGCTGACCGCTGGTCAGCTGCCCGTAGCTGACCGCAGCGAGCTGGGGCTTCACCCGCCGGGGAATCGCCAGATCGAGCACCGGTGCCACGAGGGCATCGGCATCCGCCGCCGCCTGAGCCGCCAGAGCGCGATTCAGCAACAGCACCGGTGCTGCCAACGAAACGAGCAGGGCGGCGCCGTGCCCCTCAACAAAACAACAGCGCACGAACGCCGCATCGAGCGCCTCCAGATCGATGGCCACGGCCGCGGCCGCCCCCGGCGCGCAGGCGTGGCCACTGGCCTGGCGCCGCGGCGCTGGATTGTGCCCGCTGCCCGCCCCCATCACCCAGCCGAGACCGCCGCCCACCAGCACCGCTGAGCCGGGCCCCAGCTGCGACAGCCCCGGCATTGTGAGCCCGATGCTGCCGGCGCCGCCACAG
>VGPQ01000017.1 GCA_016882555.1 Cyanobacteria bacterium M_surface_7_m2_040 | reverse complement strand
CAGGGGTCGGTGTCGGTGTCCTGATCGGACTGTCGACTGCGCCCGCGCGAACGCTGACGCGACGGCGGGGCATCGTCAGCAGGATCCCGATCCCAGTCCTCGAACTCCCAGGGTTCGGGGTCCTGGTGCTGACGGGGCTGATCGGCCCAGGACGGCGGCATTGGATCGCGCACCTTGTCACCTTCCTGCCAGGGGGGCTCTTCCAGCCAGCCTTCGACCTGTTGCTCAAAGCGATCTCCGAGATCCTGCACCTGATCGCGCCAGCGCCTGGACCGGCGCAGGAACTCCTGGCGCACGCTGGCCCGGGCCAGGGGCAGATCGTCGAGCTCCTGCAGCCGCGCAAACACCTGCCCGGGTCGCTGGTCAGCAATGCGATCGGGTGTCAGACGCCAGCGACTGCTACCCGGCAAGCGCGGATCACTGCGGCTCACGAGGTAGTGGCGTATGGCGCCGGTGCTGAGATCAACCGCCGCATCAACAACCGTGCCCAGGGGCTGATCCTTCTGCCCCAGCAACGTGGCCTGGATCAGGGTGGGCAGCCGCTCAATGGTCTCCTGATCCGCTTCCGAGGGCTCGCCCTTGACCAACGCCTCCAACTCGCCCAGACCGCGCAGTTGGTTCAACCGCCAGATCTGACGCTTGCTGCCGAAGGCGGATGGGCGGCTGACCCAGCCGAGCACGCGGTGCACCGGAGGGTGCATCCAGGCTGCCGTGCCGGCGCCATGGTCGAGCCCCTGATCGCAGCGCACGCGGCGCCGCAACAGATCGCTCAACAGCAGTTGCTCCGGCAGGCTCACCAATCGATCACTGACGGATCTGCACCGGCATCACCAGGTAGGTGAACTGGGGGTCATCCAGCAAGGAGAGCACGGCCGGGGTGGTGGGACCGTTGCAGTGCAGCACCACCTGATCACCGCCCATGGCCTTGAGACCATCGAGCAGGTAGCGCACGTTGAACGCGATCTGGATGGCCTCACCGGCGATGTTGGCCCCGATCGCTTCCGAGCCGCTGCCCACGTCCTGGGCATCGGCGCTGATCTGCAGCTGGCCCGTCGCCGGATCCGCACTCAGCTTGACCACGTTGTTGTGCTGATCCGCGAGCACGGCCACCCGCTCCAGCGCTGCCACGAGAGCACGGCGATCGATCTGGATCGTGCGGTTGAAGCTGTCGGGAATCAGCTGCCGGTATTTGGGATAGGCACCATCGAGGCTGCGGCTGGTGAGCACCTGATCAGCCCACAGAAACACCACCTGGCCGCGATCGCAGAACAGGCTGAGCGGCTCCTCGCTGGCCCGACCGGAGAGCAACCGCTCCAACTCCCGCAGCGAACGGGCCGGCACCGTGACGGCAAACGGTTCGGCGGCGCTCTGGGGCTGCGGCAAACGCAACACCGCCAGGCGATGGCCATCGGTGGCGGCGCATTCAAGCGCATCGGGATCGAGCTGCAGGTGCACACCGGTGAGCAACTGCTTCGCTTCGTCGCCGCTGCTGGCAAACAGGGTGGCCCGCAACCCCTGAATCAGGGCCTGGGCCTCCAGGCGGATCGACACCCCGGTCTGCACCAGGGGGAGATCGGGAAAGTCGTCGGCGGGCATGCCGCGCATCTGATAGCTGCCCGACAGGCTGGTGAGCTCCAGCTGCTCGTCACCCTCCGGGCAGTTGAGGGTGATCGGACTGTCGGCAGCCAGACGGCTCACGATTTCACCAAACAGGCGAGCCGGCAGCGTGATGGCGCCGCTGACCTCCACCGTGGCGGCAATGCTGGTCTGGATGCCCAGGCTCAGGTCAAAGCCGGTGAGGCTGAGCCGCCCAGTGCCGGCGTCGGCAGTGAGCAACACATTGGCCAGCACCGGATGGGTGGGCCTGCTTGCCACAGCGCGGCTGACCAGCTGAAGACCTGAGCTGAGTTCGGACTGGGAGCAAACCAGCTTCATGGAGACAGATCAGGGCTTGGGCCCGACGGGCTCCCCACGCTTCCACAACCGGCTCCGTTGCGCAACGGGCTGACTGGTCCGGCAAGCCGAATTCCCAACACCGGATCAAAACAGTCTTTAAGGCTTTGAACCAATTCCAACCACCGTCATCGTAGGGCCTTGGGAAACCAGGGAAAACCGTGATCGGGGCCGTTGCATCAGCCTTCTGCTGAATCCAGGCCTGAGGAATTGGATGGGCTGAATGGGGACAACCGATGGTTTTCCACGCTTTCCCGTGGCTTGGGAAATCAGAAGTGTTGAGCCGCTTGAATCGATGTCCCCGTGTTCAGCCGTGCAGCCACGGTTTCCCCCAGGCTTTCAACAGACGCTTTGTGAATCGGTTGAAGCGATCGGTTGCCTTTAGAAGCCCATCACCTTGGCCACGGCGGCAGTATCAGCGTCCAGGCCGGTGTGGAACCGTGCTTCGTTGTGTTCGATGGCGGTGCTGGGATCCTTGAGGCCGTTGCCGGTGAGCACGCAGACCACCGTGGCACCAGCCGGGACTTCGTCCCGGCGCTTGAGCAGACCGGCCACCGAGGCTGCGCTGGCGGGTTCGCAGAAGACGCCTTCGCCGCTGCCGAGCAGCTTGTAGGCCTCAAGGATCTCTGCATCGGTGACGGCCATGAAGCCGCCATGGCTCTCCGCTTCCACCTTGAGGGCGTTGTCTCTGTTGACCGGATTGCCGATGCGGATCGCTGTGGCGATGGTGTCGGGATGCTCGATGGTGTGGCCCATCACTAGCGGTGCTGAACCCGCCGCCTGAAAGCCCATCATGCGCGGCAGGGTGCGGCTGCGGCCGGCTTGGCGGTATTCGTTGAATCCCATCCAGTAGGCCGTGATGTTGCCGGCGTTGCCCACCGGAATGCAGAGCCAGTCGGGCGCTTCGCCGAGGGCGTCGATCACTTCGAAGGCCGCGGTTTTCTGGCCCTGCAGCCGGTAAGGATTGACGGAGTTGACCAGGGTGATCGGGTACTGGTTCGCCACCTCCTGCACAATCGCCAGGGCTCGGTCAAAGTTGCCCTGGATGGCGATCATCTCGGCGCCGTAGAGCAGCGCCTGGGCCAGCTTGCCCTGGGCGACGTACCCATCGGGAATCAGCACGAAGGCCCGCATGCCGCCACGGCGGGCATAGGCGGCTGCCGCTGCCGAGGTGTTGCCGGTGCTGGCGCAGATCACCGCTTCGGAGCCGGCTTCCTTGGCTTTGCTGATCGCCATGGTCATGCCCCGATCCTTGAAGGATCCGGTGGGGTTCAGGCCGTCGTACTTGAGGTAGACCTTCACCCCCCGGCCGACGCGTTCAGCGATCGTTGGTGCCGGGATCAGAGGCGTGGCCCCCTCCCGCAGGCTGATCACCGGGGTCTGGTTGCTCACCGGCAACCAACGGCGATAGGCCTCGATCAGGCCAGGCCAGTCCTGATGGGTTGGCCGTGCTGCCAACGTCCGCAGCGATCGCAGCAGGGGCACGGCTTGGCGAACAGCACTGCGCCGAATCTACGGCTCAGCTTCCAGAGCTTTTCGGGGCTGAATCAGGGGTATCGCTCCCCTTCAATCCGTCGAGCGGGGATTCCGAGAAGAACCGCACCAGGTCGCTGATGGAACTGGCTTTGGTCATCAGGCTCAACAGAGCCGGGATGCTCACTTCGAGTTCAGTGGTTGGATAGGCCTTGAAGAAGGAGAGGGCTGACAGCGAACCATTGCCCTGCACCAGGCCCAGGATCACCGCTGAGCGCAGTGCGGGAATGCTCTCATTGCTGGCATAGAGGGGCGAGAGGATGGCCCCCACCCGTTTCAGCAGCGCTTCACCGATGCGGGTGTTGAGCAGCCGGCTGACCAGGGTCACCGGCAGGCTGATGGATTCCTTGAGCAGCTTGGCCACCGTGGCCGGGTCCTGCTTGGTCAGGGCGAGCACATCGGCCAGCAGACCGCGGGCCTTCCCGGTTTCCGCCAGGTATTCGAGATCGGAGACGGCGATCGAGCGGCGGAAGGCCCCGCTCACAAACACCAGGTTCTCAGCGGCACGGGAGGGGAAGGGCTGAACCATCGGCCCCAGGGTCAGCAGGGCCATCCCGGCACCCAGGAGTCGGTGCCGTGCGCTGGGGTGGCTTCTCACCGTTGCTGATCCACGATCCATGTGGAATCGACTTTAGGCCGGCTGCAACGCTCCCTGAGTCGGGCTGGCCATCACGTCGCGCAGCAGTCGCACGAGGCTGCGCTCGGCCAGGCCCTGGGCCAGATCGAGACCCATGCGCCGGAATCCCGGCGCAGCCAGCACCTGCGGTAACCGGCTCAGCAGCAGCTGGGGTTCAAAGCCCGGCAGGGCATTGAGAATGCGCACCAGCTGGCGAATCGGTTCCAGATTCAGCAGCAGGGATTCGCTGCTCTCGTCGTGTCTTGAGGCCAGTTCCCTCAGCCCTGGGGGTTGCAGAGCCTGCAGACCGGCTGGCAGGCGCCGGCTCAGACTCAAGGTGGTGCGCCAGGCCAGGCTGTCGAGCTGTTCCACGGCGGCTGTGACCAGTTGCTGGCGCAGCAGACCGCCGTTGTCTGAGAACAGAAAGGCGATCACCTGATCGAGCAGGCCTTCCAGATCCAGTTGGCTGCCCTGGGCGGCGCTGGCCACCAGGTTGTCGAGCCGCTGCCAGCGGAACACTTCACCGTCAAACAGCATCTCCTTGAGGCTCTGGCGCAGTGATGGATCGGGATCTTCCATCAGCCGACGGGCGAAATAGGGGTAGGCGGCGCCCAGGATCTTGAAGTCGGGATCGACGCTGAGGGCGATGCCCTCCAGCGTCACCAGCGAGCGGATGATCAGGGCGTAGTACGGCGGCACCCGGAATGGGAAGCGGTACATGACGCCGCTGAGGTCGTCGGTGACGGCCTTGAAGTCCATGCGGCTCACCCCCTGCTCGAGGGCCTGGCCGAACACCGTTTCAAACGCCGGCACGATCGGCTCAAGGTTCACGTCTTCGGCCAGAAACCCAAGGCTGACGAAATCCTTGGAGAGCTTGCCGAAATTGCGGTTGACCAGGTGCACCACCGCCTGGATCAGGCCGGTGCGGCTCTCGCGGCTCACCTCGCTCATCATGCCGAAATCGAGGTAGGCCAGGCGCCCGTCGGCCAAGGCCAGCAGGTTGCCGGGGTGGGGATCGGCGTGGAAGAAACCGTGCTCCAGCAGCTGCTGCAGGCTGCAGTCGACCCCCACCTGCACCATGTCGTCGGGATCGAAGCCCAGCTCGCGCACCGCCTCGAGGTTGGTGAGCTTGACGCCGTCGATCCACTCCATCGTGAGCACGCGGCGGCTGGTGGCCTCGTGGTGAATGCGCGGTACGGCGATGCGGGGGTTGTGGGCGTGCAGCTGGGCGAACTTTTCAGCGTTCGAGGCTTCATTGAAATAGTCCATCTCCTCGAACACCCGCTTGCCCAGCTCGTCGATCAGCGCCACCAGGTCGCTGCGGATCAGGCCCACGTTGCGGTTGAGCCAGGCGGCGATGTTGCGCACGATGTAGAGATCAAGCGTGATCTGCTCGCGCAGGCCGGGCCCCTGCACCTTGACTGCCACCCTCTCGCCGTTGTGGAGCACACCGCGGTGCACCTGGCCCAGCGATGCGGCTGAGATCGGCTCAAGCTCCAATTCGGCGTAGATCTCGCTGACCGGCGCCCCCAGGTCTTCTTCGATGCAGGCCATCGCCAGCGCTGAGTCGAAGCCCGGCAGCTGGTCCTGCAGCTGGGCCAGCTCCTCGAGCAGCAGTGGCGGCACGATGTCGGGCCGGGTGCTCAGGGCCTGGCCGGCCTTGATGAAGGCCGGACCCAGCGATGCCACCAGATCGGCGGCTTCCTTGGCACGGGCGCGGGCATGGTCGGGGTCCTTGAGGCGCTGGATCAACCAGTCGAAGCCCACACCCAGCAGGTAGAGCCCAATTGGCATCAGGGTCTGCCAGAAGCGTTTCAGCAGGCGCCCGGGGTGTCCGGCGTAGATGCGCGTGATCGCTTCGGGGTCGTACTCCAGCAGGCCGGCGGCTTCGATGAAGTCGCTGATTTCAACCGTTGCCGTGCCCGCCGCAGAGGATGCTGCAACGGCGGCCGCGCTGCCTTCCTGGGGATCGGCAGTGGCTTGCGAACTGGAATGGACCATGGCTGAGGTGGCGGCCGGCGGCTTGGCACCGACCCCCTTCTAAACGAAAGAGCAAGCCGCTACGGTCGGGCCGACCACCGATGCGCCTGCGGAGACTGCCGTGCTCACCGGTCTGAGGCTCGAGAACATTGCCCTGATCGAAAGCCTGGAGTTGCGCTTCGGCCCGGGGTTCACGGTGCTCACCGGCGAAACGGGTGCGGGCAAATCGATCCTGCTCGATGCGCTCGATGCGCTGTTGGGGGGCGTGGGGCCGCGGTTGCTGCGGCAGGGCTGTGAGCGTGGGGTGATTGAAGCCAGCTTCAGCCTCACCCCACCGCTGAGCAGCTGGTTGGCCGAGCAGGAGCTGGAGGCCGATGACGGTGAACTCCTGCTCAGCCGCGAATGGCGCCTCAGTGAGGAGCGCCTCAGCAGTCGTCATCGCCTCAATGGGGTGGCCGTGAACCGCCAGCAGATCCAGGAGCTCAGGCCCCTGGTGCTCGATCTGACCGTGCAGGGCCAGACCCAGCACTTGGCACGCCCGGGTCAGCAGCGCCGCTGGCTTGATCGCTTCGGCGGCGAGGGAGTGACCGCCGCCCTGGAGCCGGTGGCCGCGGCCTTTCGCCGTTGGCGGCAGGCGGCCGCCGCCCTCGACACGGCTCGCAGCCAGTGGGATCAGCTGCAGCGCGAGCGCCAGCAACAGGAGCAGCTGCTGGCCGACCTGGAGGCTGCTCAATTGGAGGATCCCCAGGAGCGCCAGCAGCTGCAGGCCGAGCAAGATCGCCTGGCCCACGGCGTGCGCCTGCAACAAGGGGTGATGACCTTGCTGGGCCGGCTGCAGGAGGGGGCCGAGGAGGTGCCCTCGGCGCTCGAGCACCTGGCCGCCTGTGAGCAGGAGCTGGCCCAGATGGCTGTTCTTGATCCCGCCGGCGCTGGCCCCCTGGCCCAGGCCTGCGGCGATGCCCTGGTGGCCCTGCAGGACCTGGCCCGTGACCTCGACCGCTATGGCGGGGCTCTGGAGAGCGATCCCGAGAGTCTGGCCGCCCTGCAGGAGCGCATGGCCCAGCTCAAGGCGCTGGAGCGCCGCCATGGCCAGGACCTGCCGGCCCTGATCGCCCTGCGCGATCAGTTGCGCGAGCAGCTGGCCCCCGGCGGCGCCGAGGCGTCGCTGGAGGCGCTCGAGCTCGCCGAAGCCGAGTCCCGCCGCGACCGTGATGTCGCCAATGCAGCCCTGACTGCGGCCCGCCGGGCCGCTGCCACTGCGTTGGAGCAGCAGCTGATGGCGGCCCTGCGGCTCATGGGCCTCACCCATGTGCGCTTTGCCGTGGCGATTGAGCCGGCACCGCCGGCTGAGGAAGGGGCCGACGGCGTGCAGTTTCTGTTTTCAGCCAACCCGGGCCAGCCCCTGGCGCCCTTGGCGGAGGTGGCCTCGGGCGGCGAGATGTCGCGCTTTCTGCTGGCGCTCAAAACCTGTCTGGCCGCGGCCGATCATCACGTCACCCTGCTGTTCGATGAGATCGACAGTGGCGTGAGCGGCCGGGTCAGCGGGGCCATGGGCGAGTTGTTGAGCGCCCTGGCGGCGCAGCGCCAGGTGTTCTGCGTGACCCACCAGCCCCTGGTGGCCGCCGCGGCTGATCACCATTACCGCGTCAGCAAGGTGGTGGAAGGCGGTGCCACCCGCACGCGGGTGTCCCACCTGCGGGACACCCAGGCCCGCGAGGCCGAGCTGGCCGAACTCGCCGGCGGCGGCCAGCGCGAAGCCCTCAGCTATGCCGCCAGCCTGCTGGAGCAGCGCAGTGCATGAGCAGAACAGCTCACGGTTCGAGCAACAGCAGTTGCCTGCTGGGTAGCAGCGCCGTGAAATCCCGATCAAAGGTGGTCAGGCATTCCTGGCGGGCCAGAACAGCTGCTGCGATCCAGCCATCACTGATGGCGTTTCCCACCAGCTGATGCTTGCTGCAGAGCGGCTCCAGCAGGGGCCACTCATCGCCCACGGTGATCAGCTCCACCCCATCGGTGCCGAGCAGCGCTGCCAGAAAATCCTGGGCCGCTGCCAAGGGCGTGGGGTTCACAAACACCCGTGGATGGGTGACCAGACGCAGAAACCCTGCGGTCACCATGGGCAACAGGCGTAGGCGCTCGCCTCTGGCGCAGGCGCCCATCGCGGCTTCCAGCCAGCTGATGGCCACGCGGTGGTGGGGATGGTCGCTGCGCGACGCTGCCACCAGCACGTTCACATCGGGTGTCATGGCGCCGTGAGACCGTCGGCGGCATCCAGCAGGCAACGGTTGCTGCCGGGATTCAGGACAGCAGCGCTGAGCCCACCTTGGCCGGGGTGCACAGGAAGGCTGCGGTAGCCGGCTGCGGTAGCCGGCTGCCTGGCCTGGCGCAGGCGTAGGGCCAGGCCTTCTTCAATCAACCGGGTGAGCGTGAGCTTGTCGCGGGCCGCGAAAGCCTTGGCTTCGGCGAGCAGGTCGTCATTGAGATCGAGGGTGGTGCGCATGGGGGCACCATCAATGCAGATTTCTGCATCTTAGTTGTCCTGGGCGGGGACGACGGGCGCTTCCGGACGTTGTCGGTGATCAGCGTCGTTAGCCTGCCGCCTCTTCAAAGTGGCTGATGACGCCGTCGTTTCCCCAGCGCTGGACCGCTACAGCGATGCCCGATCTGGGCGGGCTGGTTGCCCTGGTGACCGGCGCCAACAGCGGCCTGGGCCTGGAGAGTGCCCGCGCCCTGGCGGCCAGGGGGGCCACGGTGGTGCTGGCTTGCCGTTCGCTGCACAAGGCCGAGCAGGCGCGGCGCCAGTTGCAGGCCGACCGTGAGGATTCCGGGAGTTCTGGTGCTCCGGCCGAAGCGCAGATCGATGTGCTCCAGCTCGACCTGGCTGATCTGGCCAGCGTGGCCCGGGCCGCGGCCGAGCTGGCCGCGCGCTGCGAGCGGATCGATCTGCTGCTCAACAATGCCGGCGTGATGGCGCCGCCGCGCACGCTCACGGCGCAGGGGTTCGAGCTGCAGTTTGGCGTCAACCACCTGGGGCACTACGCCCTCACTCGCCTGCTGCTGCCGCTGCTGCGCGCCAGCGCCAGCCCCCGTGTTGTGCAGGTCACCTCGGGGGCCCAGTACTTCGGCCAGATCGACTTTGACGATCTCCAGGGCGAGCGCCGCTACGACCGCTGGAAGGCCTACGGGCAGAGCAAGCTCGCCAATGTGGTCTTCGCCCAGGAGCTGCAGCGCCGCGAGCCACAGCTGCTGTCGGCGGCGGCCCACCCGGGTCTGGCCCGCACCAACCTGCAGCCCACCTCGGTGGCGGCCAATGGTTCACGGGTCGAACGCATCGCCTACAGCCTGATGGGCCCGCTGTTTCAGAGCGCCGCCCAGGGCGCCCTGCCGCAGCTGTTTGCGCTCACGGCTCCCCAGGCCGAACCCGGAGGCCATTACGGCCCCAGTGAGCTGGGCGGCATCAAGGGTTGGCCCAAAGCCCTGCCGATGGCGCCGGCTGCCCTGGACCGGGATCTGGCCGCGCGCTTCTGGCAGGTGAGTGAGGCGCTGTGTCGGCAGGGGCTGCCCTCGTTGGAGCTGCCCGTTTGATCGCCCGATCCCGCGCCGGGTGGGCTCATCCCACCCGAAGGCGCCCGTAGACTTGGCTGTTCCCGAGTCGGCCGGATGCCCCGCGCCAAGAGCAGCAAGGCCAATCAGGAACAGTCAAGCCAGGACCGGCCTGCGCTCACCCTGCACGAGAAGGTGGCCAAGCTCGACGGCAGCCGGGTGCTCAGCGGCGGCTCGCTCGAGGATGTGATCCGGGTGCGGGGCGCCCGCCAGCACAACCTCAAGAACGTCGATCTGACGATCCCGCGCAACCGCCTGGTGGTGTTCACCGGTGTGAGCGGCAGCGGCAAGAGCTCGCTGGCCTTCGACACAATCTTTGCTGAAGGTCAGCGCCGCTACGTCGAGAGCCTCTCGGCCTATGCGCGGCAGTTCCTCGGCCAGGTCGACAAGCCTGATGTCGACGCGATCGAAGGCCTGTCGCCGGCCATCTCGATCGATCAGAAATCGACCAGCCACAATCCCCGCTCCACGGTTGGCACGGTCACCGAGATCCAGGACTACCTGCGGTTGCTGTTTGGCCGCGCCGGTGAGCCCCACTGCCCCCAGTGCGACCGCTCGATCCGGCCGATGTCGATCGACGAGATGGTCGATCAGATCCTGACCCTGCCCGAGGGCACCCGCTACCAGCTGCTCGCTCCGGTGGTGCGCGGCAAGAAGGGCACCCACGTCAAGCTGCTCAGCGGCCTGGTGGCCGAGGGCTTTGCCCGGGTGCGCATCAACGGCGAGGTGCGCGAGCTGGCCGACAACATCGAACTCGACAAGAACCACGCCCACAACATCGAGGTGGTGGTCGATCGCCTGGTGGCCCGTGAGGGCATCCAGGAGCGGCTCACCGATTCGCTGCGCACGGCGCTGAAGCGCGGCGAGGGACTGGCTGTGGTGGAGGTGGTGCCCAAGGGTGGCGAGGAGCTGCCCGAAGCGCTCGAGAAGGAGCGCCTCTATTCGGAGAACTTCGCCTGCCCGGTGCATGGCGCCGTGATGGAGGAGCTCTCACCGCGTCTGTTCTCGTTCAACAGCCCCTACGGCGCCTGCGCCGATTGCCATGGCATCGGCTTTCTGCGCCGGTTCACCACCGAGCGGGTGATCCCCGATCCCGGTCAGCCGGTGTATGCGGCGGTGGCTCCCTGGGCTGAAAAAGACAACGCCTACTACTTCTCCCTGCTGTATTCGGTGGGGGAGGCGTTCGGCTTTGAGCTCAAGACCCCCTGGAACGAGCTCACGGATGAGCAGCGCGATGTGCTGCTCCATGGCTCGCGCGAGCCGATTGCGATTCAGGCCGATAGCCGCTACCGCAAGGCCCAGACCTATGTGCGCCCGTTTGAGGGCATCCTGCCGATCCTCGAGCGGCAGCTGCGCGATGCCAGTGGCGAGGCGATACGCCAGAAGCTGGAGAAGTACCTGGAGCTGGTGCCCTGCGCCAGCTGTCAGGGGCTGCGGCTCAAGCCCGAAGCCCTGGCGGTGCGGGTGGGCCCCTATCGCATCCATGAACTCACCGCGGTGAGCGTGGGCGAGACCCTCGCTCGCATCGAGGCGTTGATGGGGGTGGGCAGCAGCGAGGGCAGTGAGCCCCAGCTCAACGCCCGCCAGATCCAGATCGGTGAGCTGGTGCTGCGGGAGATCCGCATGCGGCTGCGGTTTCTGCTCGATGTGGGGCTCGATTACCTGAGCCTGGATCGCCTGGCGATGACCCTGA
>VGPQ01000016.1 GCA_016882555.1 Cyanobacteria bacterium M_surface_7_m2_040 | reverse complement strand
ATCGGGCGCCATGGCACCCCTGAGGTGCTGACCTACATGAACCATGTGCAGATCAATGCAGCGGCGGCGGTGCGCCGGCTGATCGATCGCCTGCACGATGGACAGGCGACCGTGCAGCTGGATCACGGGGCCCAGATCTGCGTCAGCGCCACGGTTGATCACCAGCGCCAGCGGTTGCGGCTCGATTTCAGCGGCAGCTCGCCGCAGCATGCCGGCAACCTCAATGCGCCCCTGGCCGTGACCAGGGCTGTGGTGCTCTATGTGCTGCGCGTGCTGGTGGCCGAGCCGATCCCGTTGAATGCCGGTTGTTTTGAGCCGATCGAGCTGATCGTGCCCCCCGGGTCTTTGCTCAATCCGTTGCCACCGGCTGCGGTGGTGGCCGGCAACGTCGAGATTTCCCAGGCCACGGCCAACGCCCTGCTGCTGGCGCTGGGTGCTCAGGCTGCCAGCCAGGGCACCATGAACAACCTCAGCTTTGGCAATGCCGCTTGCCAGTACTACGAAACCATCGGCGGTGGCTGCGGCGCCGGCCCGGGGTTTGCCGGCGGATCGGCGTTTCAGAGCCACATGACCAATTCGCGCCTCACCGACCCTGAGGTGCTTGAAGATCGCTTGCCGGTGCGGGTCGAGCGCATGGCCATCCGCCAGGGATCCGGCGGCCGTGGCACCTGGTCCGGCGGCGATGGGGTGGTGCGTCAGCTTCGCTTTCTGGAGCCGGTGCGTCTCTCGCTCATTTCCGGATCACGGCTGATTGCCCCTGCCGGCCTGGCCGGTGGCGAACCGGGCCACTGCGGGCAGAACACGCTGGTTGGCCGCGATGGCAGCACACAGCAGCTGCCAGGGTGTTGCGAACGGCAGCTGCAGGCCGGTGACGGCCTGCGCATCGAAACCCCGGGAGGCGGTGGCTACGGCCGGCCGGGTTGATCCGCTCAGGCCGCTGGCTGGCTGGGAGCGGTGATCAGGTTGACGGCTGAGAAGGCCAGGCCGATGCCGAACAGCATGCCGATGGCCCAGATGCTGTCGGTGGGCCACTCAGCAATCAACATGCCGCCGAGGATTGCGGTGACGATTCCATCGATCAGCACCAGGCCGCGGGCAGGACCGGCGCCGGTGGCCGCGGCGGCCAGTTCCATGACGCCTTCAAAGGCCAGCAGAAAACCCACGAACAGGGTCAGGCTGACCTCGCTTTCAACCGGGAAGGCGAGCACCCAGATGCCGCCACCGAAATAGAGCAGACCCGACAGCAGCCGGAAGATCTTGCCCTTGAGATCGGCTTCGCCTGTGAGCCGCAGCACCTGGCTCACGCCGGCGATCACCGCCACCGCACCGATGGCGATGGTGAGCAGGGTGGCCGACACAAACGGAACCACAATTGACAGGCCGGCGGCCGCAAACAGCAGCGCCGCTGTGACCCAGCGCAGGGTGGGTGAAGCTGGAACCGACACGTGAGCAACGTTCAGAAGCTGAGGGCCACCATAGAGGCCATGCGGGGCGCCCACTGGTTGCAGGCATCCTTCCAGGCGGCCACTTGGCTCATCCGTCGCGCCATCCGTCGCTTAATCCGTCGCGATGAGCCGAGTGGGATTCAGCGCGATCATCCATAGCCATCCCCGCTGGCGTGTGTGAGCACACGCTGACCGCTTCTATGGCGAACCATCACAGAGTCGTGCGCCTGTGCGGAACCCTTGCATGGTAGTTGAGCTGGCCTGATTCCAGGGGTGATGTTCGAGCTGCTACCGCCGCTCAATGACCACAACCTGCCATGGATGGACACGATTCATCCAATCGTGGTCCATTTCGTGATCGCCATGGGGTTGATCAGCTTCGTGTTCGATCTGATTGGTGTGGTGTTCCGCAAGGTGCAGCTCTTCGAGGTGAGCTTCTGGAATCTGCTGTTTGCCACCGCAGCCATCTTTGTGGCGATCATCTTCGGCCAGGTTGAGGCTGGTCTGGCCGATCCCTACGGGGCCTCCAGCGAGATCCTCAACCTGCACAGCACCATCGGCTGGTCGCTGGCCGGGGTGTTGTCGCTGCTGTCGGGTTGGCGCTATGTGATCCGCAGCCGCGATCCGCAGCAGCTGCCACTGGGCTTTCTCGGTGCCGGAGCGCTGCTGTCGGCGTTGATCGTGGTGCAGGTGACCCTGGGCAACCAGCTGATCTGGGTTTATGGCCTGCACACGGTGCCGGTCGTCGAGGCCACCCGTGCCGGACTGGTCTGAGCAATGGGAATGGCCGCGATGACAACGCTGATGCTGGCGGCTTCACAGGCATCGTTTGTGGCGGATCCCCCAGCGATCGAACAGTTGGCGGGCAATCTGGGGCCCAATGGCCTGCCCTACAGCCTGCCGATTCACCCGAATCTGGTGCACCTGACGATCGGCCTGTTTGTGATCGCGATCGCCTTTGACATTGCCGGGGCCCTCTACCCCATTGAAAAGCGGGTGTTCCGCTTTCTGGCCCTGCCGATCACCCGGGCCGGGTTTCACGATGTGGGTTGGTACAACCTGCTGGCCTGCGCCGTGGCGACGTTTTTCACCGTGGCCGCCGGCTTCTTCGAAATGCTGCTGGCCCAGCCGATCCCCGGTGTGACCAGCACCATCGGCCTGCAGAGCATGCAGACGATGCTCTGGCACGGCGTCGGCGGGGTCGCCATCCTTTTGGTGATCATCGCCATGACCGTGTGGCGCGGCTACCAGCGCTTTGTCTGGCGCCGCGACATGGGCCGTCAGGTGCAGTGGCTCTATCTGCTGGTGGGCCTGGGCCTGTTTCTGGTGATCGGCCTGCATGGCACCCTCGGCGCTGAACTGGCTGGTGAATTCGGTGTGCATGTGACGGCCGATCAACTGCTCGCTGCCGGCGCCAATCTCAAGGAGGCCCTGCCATGACCAGCGCATCTCCGCAGAAACCGCGTTTCACGCCGGTTTCAATGCTCGGCCTGGCCGTTCTTGTGCTGCTGCTGATTGCCCTGAGCTGGTGGATGGGCCAGCAGGCCTATCACTGGCTGCCGGTGCAGGCCTCGACTGCAGCACCGTTGGTGGATGGGCTGTTCAGCTTTGAGACCGCCATCGGCACGTTTGTCTTTGGTGGGGTGGTGTCGGTGATGGCCTGGGTGCTGCTGATGCACCGGGCTGAGAAATACGACGAGACCGATGCCGAACCGATCGAGGGCAACACCAAGCTGGAGGTGATCTGGACGGCCATTCCGTTTGTGCTGGTGATGGCCATCGCCGTCTACGCCATCCGGGTGAACACCAGCCTGGGGGTGCTGGGGCCGATGGAGCACATCCATCAAGACAACCCAGTGGAGGAGGTCGGTGGTTATCCGGGCGATCGGCTGCCGGCCGAAAACGTTGAAGTGATCGCGCGTCAATGGTCCTGGGAGTTCCGCTACCCCGACCAGGGGGTGTCGTCCACCGAATTGCACCTGCAGGTGGATCAGCCGGTGCGCTTTCGTCTCGTGTCTGAGGACGTGCTGCACGGCTTCTTCGTCCCCGCCTTTCGCCTCAAGCAAGACGTTGTGCCCGGCCGGGCCATCAACTTCAACCTCACCCCAACCCGGGAGGGTCGCTACCGCCTCAGGGATTCCCAGTTCAGTGGCACCTGGTTTGCCGCCAATCAGGTTGACGTGGTGGTCGAGAGCGGCGAGACCCACGCCGCCTGGTTGAAACAGGCAGCTGCTCTGCCTCTCCAGAGCGGCATCAGCGACGCGGTGGAGGAGTACAGCAAGCGTGCCCAAAAAACCAATCCCGGCTGGGCGACGGTGCCGCCGGCCCCGCCCCCTCAGGTGAATGTGCCTGGTTCCAACAACCTTCCCCATGACGCCTGAGCTGATCCGATGACTCTCGCAACCTTCCCTGACAGCGAACCCAAGCCGAGTTTGAGCCGCTTTTTCAGCTTCAACACCGATGCCAAGGTGATCGGCATTCAGTACATCGTACTGGCCTTCTTCTTTTTCCTGATTGGTGGGCTGTTGGCCATGATCATCCGGGGTGAATTGATCACCCCGCAGTCTGATCTGGTGGATCGCACGGTTTATAACGGCATCTACACAATGCACGGAACAATCATGTTGTTCCTGTTTATTTTTCCGGTCCTGAATGGACTCAACAACCTGTTGATTCCCACCATGATCGGAGCCCCAGACATGGCCTTCCCCAGGCTCAATGCTGTGGCTTTCTGGCTGGTGCCCATCTTCGGAAGCCTGCTGATTGCGAGCTTCTTTGTGCCCGGTGGTCCGGCCTATTCCGGATGGTGGTCGTATCCGCCGGTGAGCATTCAGAACCCGCTGGGCCATCTGGTCAGCGGTCAGGGTATGTGGCTCACCGCCGTGGCGTTGTCTGGTGTGTCATCCATCATGGGGGCGGTGAATTTCGTGACCACGATCATCCGCATGCGAGCACCGGGGATGACCTGGTTCCGGATGCCGGTCTTCTGCTGGACGGCATTGGCGGCCCAGAGCCTCCAGCTGATCGGTCTGCCTGCCCTCACGGGTGGTGCGATCATGCTGTTGTTTGACCTGGTGGCCGGCACCACGTTCTATGACCCTGTTGGTGGTGGTGATCCGGTTCTCTATCAGCACTTTTTCTGGTTCTATTCCCATCCGGCGGTGTATGTGATCATCCTGCCGGTGTTCGGGATCTTCTCAGAGCTGTTTCCCGTCTACGCGCGCAAGCCGCTGTTCGGCTACGTGTATGTGTCGTTGGCCTCGTTCATCATCGTTGGCCTTGGCCTGATCGTCTGGGTACATCATTTCTTCACCAGTGGCGTGCCCCAGTGGATGCGCAATCTGTTCATGGTCAACACCATGTTGATTTCAGTTCCTACCGGTGTGAAGGTGTTCGCCTGGCTGGGCACCCTCTGGAGAGGCAAGATTCGCTTGACCACACCGATGCTGTTCTGTCTTGGCGGTCTCTTTAATTTTGTGTTTGCTGGCATCACCGGCGTGATGTTGGCGACAGTGCCTGTTGATATTCACGTCAGCAATACCTACTTCGTGGTCGGCCATTTCCACTATGTGATCTACGGTGCTGCGGTCATGGGGATCTTCGCCGCGATCTACCACTGGTTTCCCAAGTTCATTGGTCGTATGCCCTATGAGGGGCTTGGCAAGCTGCATTTCCTGCTCACGTTTGTGGGTGCCAACCTCAACTTCCTACCGATGCATCCCCTGGGCCTGATGGGCATGCCCCGGCGGGTGTCCTCCTACGACCCTGAGTTTGCCTTCTGGAATGTGCTCGCCAGCCTGGGTGCCTTTTTGCTGGGGGTGTCGATCATTCCCTTCCTGCTGAACATGATCAGTGCCTGGGTTCGTGGGCCCAAAGCCACCCACAATCCTTGGAATGCCATCGGCCTGGAGTGGCTGCTGCCCTCACCCCCCGCCGAAGACAACTTCGGTGAGCATGTGCCGGTGGTCATCTCCAGCCCCTATGGCTACGGCTTGGGCAAGCCCCTCGTGGAACACCAGGCAGAGCTTGAACAGGCGCTGAGGGCTGCAGAGCTTCAGGAGGTATCGCGATGACCACCACCTATCCCTCACCGTCTGCCCCTGAGGAGCATGGCGGCGAGCACGAAAAGCACAACCTCACCGGCTTCATCATCTTTCTCTGCTCGGAGAGCGTCATTTTTCTGGCCTTCTTCAGTGGCTATGCCCTGCTGAAGACCAGCGCCCTCGATTGGCTTCCTGCAGGCGTCGAGGGGCTCGAGTGGCACATGCCGCTGATCAATTCGGTGGTGTTGGTCTCCAGTTCGGGCACCATCTATCTGGCTGAGCGGGCCAAGGCCAGAGGAAGTCTCTGGGGTTTCCGAGGCTTCTGGCTGCTGACCATGGCCCTGGGCTCCTATTTCCTCTATGGCCAGGCCGTGGAGTGGAGTGGTCTTGAATTTGGCTTCACCTCCGGCACCTTTGGTGGCACCTTCTACCTGCTGACCGGCTTCCACGGGTTGCATGTGGCCACGGGCGTCGGTCTGATGACGCTGATGTTGATCAAGTCGTTCATTCCCGGTAACTACAACGGTGGGGAACAGGGTGTTCAAGCTACATCGCTGTTCTGGCACTTTGTGGATGTCATCTGGATCATTCTGTTTCTCCTCATCTACGTCTGGCAGCGGAGCTGACCCATGATCATCGATGACAACCAGTACGACGTGATCGTCATCGGCAGCGGTGCCGCCGGCGCCACCGTCGCCAACAGCCTGGGTCAGCGCGGGCTCAAGGTGCTGCTGCTCGAGCGGGGCGGGCCGATGCCGCTGGCTGACCAGAACGTCGCCGATGTGGATCTGTTCCGCAAGGACCGCTACCACCCTGCTGAGCAGTGGTTTGGCACCGATGGCGACCCCTTCTCACCCCAGGCGATCTATGCCTTCGGCGGCAACACCAAAATCTGGGGGGGTGTGCTCGAGCGAATGCGGGAGCGCGAATTCGAAGGTCTGCATCTGCAGGAGGGCCCGTCCCCTGCCTGGGTTCTTGACTATGGCGCATTTGAACCCTGGTACGAGCAGGCCGAATCGCTGTATCGCGTCCATGGTGCAGCGGGCGTTGATCCCTCCGAGCCCAAGCGAGGCTCACCCTACGGTGCAGCGCCCAAGCCGGTGGAGCCGTTCCTGGAGGAGCTTCGCCAGGGGTTGGAGCGTCAGGGTGTGCACCCCTACCCCCTGCCGCTCACCTGGTCGGAGTCGGCGGTGGACCCCAGTGGCGATGCCGAGCTGTTCGGCGTCGATCCGGCCCGCAAGTGCGCCTCGGTGACGCTCAGAGGCGGGGCGACGGTTAGCCAGCTGCATGTCAATCCCGCCGGCAACGAAGTGAGGGGCGTGGAGGCGATGATTGATGGGCAGCGCTGGTTGTTTAGTGGCCATCAGGTGGTGCTGGCTGCTGGTGCCATCAACAGTGCCGCCATCCTGTTGCGTTCGGCAACCGATCGTCATCCCCGAGGCTTGGCCAACGGCTCCGATCAGGTGGGGCGAAACCTGATGAAGCTGCAACAAACCTCGATTCTGCAGCTCGCTGCGGCGCCCAATACCGGCCGCTACGGACGCTCCTTCGGGATCAACGATTTTCTGTGGGGTGACAAGAATGTGTCCTATCCCCTCGGGGCCGTTCAGAACGGCGGTGGCGTACTTCAGGACGCCCTGTTCGCCGAGTCGCCTCCGGTGTTGTCGCTGGTGACCAAACTTCTCCCCAATTTCGGGCTCGAGCAATTGGCCTCCCGCTCGATCACCTGGTGGGCCAGCAGTCCTGTGTTGCCCAAGGGGCACAACCGTTTGAGCCTGCGCGAGGGCCGCATTCAGGTCAATTACATCCCGAATAATCGTGAGGCCCACGACCGCTTGGTGTATCGCTGGATCGACGTGCTCAAGGCCGTAGAAGCCGATCCGGCCTGTCAGGTGGTCAAGGCGGCGCCCACCCATCCCCGTGGGGAGGCGCCATTGTCGGCGATGGGCAGCGCCTGCGGCACCTGTCGCATGGGTGAGAACCCAGCCACGTCCGTGGTTGATCTTCAGGGCTGCAGCCATGAGCTCAGCAACCTCACCATCGCTGATGCGAGTGTGTTCCCTTCCTGTCCAATGATGGGATTTGGGCTCACGGTGATCGCCAATGCCCTGCGGATCGCCGATGCTGTTTCGGCGTCACTGCGCTGAGGGTGACACCAATGCCGCCAGACCCCGCCTTCACCAACACGTCCACACCTTCAGAGCTCAGACGAATCGCCGAGCGCGATTACGAGCAGAAACCCTGGGCTTTGTGGGGTAGCTATCTGCCGGAGCGGCAGTGGGGAACGGTGCGGGAAGACTATTCCGCCGATGGCGATGCCTGGCGTTCCTTCCCCCACGACCATGCCCGCTCTCGCACCTACCGCTGGGGTGAGGACGGATTGCTCGGCATCTGTGACGAGCAGTGCCGGCTCTGCTTCTCGCTCGCCCTGTGGAATGGCCAGGATCCAATCCTCAAGGAACGTCCCTTCGGACTGGGCAATCCCGAAGGCAATCACGGCGAAGACATCAAGGATTACTACTACCACCTGGCTAACACGCCGACCCACAGCTTCATGCGGGGGTTGTACAAATATCCCCAGGCCGCGTTCCCCTATGAGCAGCTGGTCGAGGAAAACAGCCGCCGCGGTCGGGATCAGGATGAATATGAGCTGGTGGACACCGGCATCTTCGACCAGGGTCGTTATTTCGATGTCTGGATCGAGTATGCCAAGGCCTCGCCCACCGATCTGCTGATCCGCATCAAAGTCGTTAACCGCGGTTCAGACCCAGCCCCCTTGACTTTGTTGCCCACCCTCTGGTTGCGCAACACCTGGGGCTGGGGCTATCCGGATGAATCCCCCCAGTCGATGCAATTGGAGGGGGATCGCCTCGTCACTGGAGACATCCCCCATCTGGGTGCTTATGTGATGGAGTGTGAGCAGCCCGGCCCCTGGTTGTTCACCGACAACGAGACCAACCAGCAGCGCTTGTATGGACAAGCCAATCCCACCCCTTACCAGAAGGACGGCTTTCACCGCTACCTGATCGAGGGGGAGTCTGGGGCCATCAATCCGTCTCAGTGCGGTAGCAAGGCGGCACGGCAGTTGCAGCACACCCTGCAGCCCGGGGAGGAATGGCAGGTGAACCTGCGGCTGCGATCGGCAGATCAGGCCAGCCACAGCGCCTTTGGTCACGCATTTGCAGATCTGTTTGCGGAGCGTGAGGCGGAATGGTCGTCGTTTATGGATCACACCGTTCCCAACCTGCCTGCTGACGACCGCTTGATTCACAATTCGGCCGTCGCCGGCCTGTTGTGGTGCAAGAAGTATTACGGCTGGAGTGTGCTGCGCTGGTTGGAAGGGGATCCCACCAAGCCCACCCCGCCGGCCAACCGCTGGCACACCGAGACCGGTCAGTGGAGCCGTTTGCACGCCCACGACGTGATTTCGATGCCCGATGCCTGGGAGTACCCCTATTTCTGCCAGTGGGATCTGATGTTTCATGCGGTTTCTTTTGCGATCGTCGATCCTGAGACCGCCAAGCAGCAATGCACGCTGCTGCGCTCACCCCATTACACCGCTCCCAACGCCCAGACCCCGGCTTATGAGTGGGCGTTGTCAGATCCCAATCCGCCGATCGGCGCCTGGTCGGCCCTGCGCGTGTTTCAGATCGAGCGAAAGCACTACGACCGGGCTGATCTTGGCTTTCTGCGTTCGGTGTTGCGCAAGCTCCTGCTGGAGTATGGCTGGTGGGCCAACCGCAACGACCGCTCCGGCGACAATGTCTTTGAAGGTGGCTTCCTTGGGCTCGACAACATCGGCGTGTTTGACCGCCGTTTCCCTCTAGCCGATGGCAGTCGGATTGAGCAGTGCGATGGCACGGCTTGGATGGCCACCCTGAGCCTCAATCTGCTGACCATTGCGGTCGAGCTCAGCGTTGAGGAGCCTGAATATGCCGATCTCTGCGAGCGGTTTGTTCATGACTTTGTGCAGCTGGCCATCACCCTCAACACTCCGGGGCAGCGCGGTTATGTCAACTGGGACGAACAGGACGGCTTCTATTACGACGTCATCAAACGTCCCGATGGCTCCACGGATTACCTGCGCACGCGATCGCTGACTGGTCTGATTCCGCTGCTCGCTGTTGCCAGCTTCGATGTCGAGACCGTCTCCCGACTGCCAGCGTTGGATGTGCTCAAAAGCATGAGCTGGTTTGTGCATGAACGCACGACACCAACCTGGCTGGCCACCAACCTGGGCCAATGGCGTGACGATCGAATTCTGTTCACCTTGGTGCCCGAGGACCGGCTGCGGCGCATTTGTGAGCGCCTCTTTGATGAAGATGAGTTCCTCTCGCCCTACGGTCTTCGCGCCCTCTCAAAGGTGTATGGCGATCAGCCCTATCACTTCACCGAGGGGGGGGATCACGAGATGCTGGCCTACAGCCCCGGTGACAGTCCCGTGGCGATGTTTGGCGGCAATTCCAACTGGCGTGGTCCGATCTGGATGCCCACCAATTTCCTGATCATTGAGTCTCTGCAGAAGTTTGCCCATTTCTATGGAGACAGCTTCAAAGTTGAGTTTCCGACTCGCTCTGGCAACTGGCTGAACCTCTGGGACGTGTCACTGCAGCTGGAACATCGCTTGGTCAATCTGTTCCGCCGCGATGCCTCGGGGCGGCGACCATTCAATGGTGATGTGCCGCTGTTCCAGAACGATCCCCATTGGCGTGATCTGATTCAGTTCAATGAGTATTTCCATGGCGACAACGGCCGTGGCATTGGCGCTTCTCACCAAACGGGGTGGACGGCCATGGTGGCCAAGATGATCAATCAGCTCAATTGCTATCCGAATCCAACTGGATGAGGATCCTGTCGTCTTCTCTTCCGAGTTCCGTTTCTGTTTGCAGCATGGCCCACACCGCTTCCACCAGCAGCCAGCCTGATCTGAGCGGGCCCAGCTGGACCAGTTCACCGCTTCCGGCCGCGTCGCAGCTGGAGGTGAGCGACGGCGACCACTTTGATGTTGTGATCGTGGGCAGTGGTGCCGGCGGTGGCACTCTGGCGCGGGTGCTGGCTCCCACCGGTCTGCGCATCCTGGTGATTGAGCGAGGCGACTGGTTGCCCCAGGAATCCCAGAACTGGGATGCCGAGGAGGTGTTCCAGAAAAACCGCTACCTCTCCAAGGACACCTGGACCGACAAGAACGGCAAGCCCTTCCAGCCCGGCAGCCATTACTTCGTGGGTGGCGCCACCAAGATGTATGGCGCTCACCACTTCCGGCTGCGGGCCCGTGATTTTGAGGAGCTGATCCATGTGGATGGGATCTCGCCGGCCTGGCCGTTGCGTTACAGCGACTTTGAGCCCTGGTACCAGAAGGCCGAGGAGATGTATCACGTGCATGGCCTGCGCGGGGAAGACCCCACCGAGCCCCCGTCGGCCCATGCCTACCCCCATGCGCCGATTTCCCACGAACCGCGCATCGCCAAGTTGGCCGAGGATCTGCGCTCAGTCGGGCTGCATCCGTTCCATGCCCCCAGCGGGGTGATGCTGGATGAGGCCAACATGCCCTTCAGCCGTTGCCGCCGCTGCAACAACTGCGACGGATTCCCCTGTCTGGTGCATGCCAAGAGCGATGCCGATGTGATCGGCGTGCGACCGGCCCTTGGCAGCAGCACCGTGTCGTTGCTGACCCGCGCCGAGGTGAAGCGCCTGGAGACCGACGCCTCCGGCCGCACGGTCACCGGGGTGCACCTGGTGCGCGACGGCGCGCCGCTGCGGGTTTCGGGTGATCTGGTGGTCGTCAGCTGTGGAGCCGCCAACACGGCCCGGCTGCTGCTGATGAGTGCCAACGACAAGCACCCGCGCGGGCTCGCCAACGGTAGCGATCAGGTGGGCCGCAACTACATGTTCCACAACAGCAAGGCGGCGGTGGCGCTCTCCCATGAGCCCAACCCGACCGTGTTCCAGAAGACGATCTCGGTCAACGATTGGTACTTCGGGGATGCCGACTTCGACTTCCCGATGGGCAACATCCAGATGACCGGCAAGACCCGCGGCGCGATCATGAAGGGTTACGCCCCGAT
>VGPQ01000015.1 GCA_016882555.1 Cyanobacteria bacterium M_surface_7_m2_040 | reverse complement strand
CTCCAGCGGTGAAGACTCCCAGGGCCACACCGAGGCCTGGCTCGATCGCATCGCCTCCTGGAAACAGCACTACCCCCTCGTGGTGCCCGCTCCGGAAGGGGAAATTGCCCCGCAAGAGGTGGTGATCGCCCTGCGCGATCTGGCACCGTCGGCCTTCTACACCACTGATGTGGGCCAGCACCAGATGTGGGCGGCCCAGTACCTGCGCAACGGACCCCGCCGTTGGATCAGCAGCGCCGGCCTGGGCACCATGGGCTTCGGCATGCCAGCCGCCATGGGTGTGCAGACCGCCTTCCCCAACGAACAGGTGATCTGTGTGGCCGGCGACGCCTCGATCCTGATGAACATTCAGGAGCTCGGCACCTTGAGCCAGTACAACCTTCCAGTGAAGGTGGTGGTGCTCAACAACGGCTGGCAGGGCATGGTGCGCCAGTGGCAGGAGAGCTTCTACGAGGAGCGTTACAGCGCCTCGGAGATGACCGGGGGCATGCCCGATTTCGTGGCCCTGGCCGAGGCCTTCGGCGTGCGCGGGGTGCACATCAATGAGCGCTCCCGCCTGCGCGAGCAGCTGGCTGAAGCCCTTGCCCATCCCGGCCCGGCCTTCATCGATGTGCGGGTGCGGCGCAATGAAAACTGCTACCCGATGGTGCCCCCCGGTGCCAGCAACGCCCAGATGGTGGGTCTGCCCAGCCATCCGGAGCTGGCGATCGACACCAGCCGCCAGTGCGGCAGCTGCGGTTCCACCACCGCCAGCGCCCATCTGTTTTGCCCCAGCTGCGGTGCTCGGCTCTGATGCCTATGCGCTGGGGCCACGGGCGGCTGGCTGGCGCGCTGGGCAGTCTGTGCCTTGGCCTGCTGATGCTCGTGGGCCTGGGGCTGGCCCCGCAGCAGGCGGCCGCCGCCGAGGTGCTGCAGGTGCGCAGCGCCGGCCTGCTGCAGGTGGGTGATCAGAACCGCAGCTATCGCGTCGAGTTGGCCTGTCTCGAGCTCGGCTCAGATCAGCAGTCGGCAGCCACCGACTGGCTGCGGCGCGAACTGCCCCGCCGCACCCGGGTCAACCTCAGGCCCCAGGGCGTCGACCAGGGCACCCTGGTGGCCCAGGTGCAACGCCTCGATCGCCAAACCGATGTGGCCAGCGATCTGGTGGCGGCGGGCTATGGGTCCCTGCTCCCAGACTGCGGCCCATGAGCCTGAACCGCACCGCCAAAGGCATCGTGCTGGTGCCCTCGTTGCTGCTGGGCGGCGCCTTCATGGCCGCCGGGGTGTGGGCCGATGGCCCTGCCGCCGCCAACCGCAGTCTGGCCCTGGCGCTGGGTGGGGTGCTGATGGCTGCGGGCCTGCTGGCTCAGGCCCTGCCTGATACTAATAAATGAATGGATAATCGCTTGTGTAGTGTTTAAGTTTAGCTTTTGGGCTAATTTTTTTGGCTTCCCATTTGCTTCTGTGCCTGCATGATGACTTCGTCGACAAACTTTTTGTCTGTGTCATTTAGCTTTGTGTAGCATCCTCCTTTGATCGGGACAACAGTTTGTATAATTGCCCCGTTTAATATTTGTTCCGGCTGGAGCTTTGGCGAGTTGTCTACTTTGCTCCCAAATTGACTTGTTACTACAAATGAAATCGCTGAAGATGACGCTAAGACTGCTGTTTGGAGTGGAAGTTTTGCTCCAATGGCCAGTTCACATGCGCTAACAGCGGCTGCAAGCGTCATTGAGTTCATCACCTCCATAGATGCTGGCTTGCTGTTGGCTGCAGGTTGAGGTGTTGGTGTTTGACCAATTGCGGCCATTGGAAGAGCAAAGGCCCCAGAAGCTATTGCCATCGCGATACGTACCGCAAACTTTGAGGTCATTGCAGTGTCATAGTACGGACCTATAAATTTTCGCATGAGACCTGGCTAATGTCCAGTCAGGAGTCGCTTTTTTGATCGAACCGCTCTTGATTGTGCATTTAAAAAATCAGTTGTTATGACCTGGGAGGCTATTTAATAGGAAAATAAAATTCAATTGGTATTCCTTGATTGGCGCCTGTTTTGACGTAGACATTGTCTTGCTCAGTAATTTTTACCGAATCTGTTTCTCCTTGGCCGTGTATCCCTATCAATTCGGCATTGATATTCAAAATGGGTCCTCCGCTCATGCCCGGTAAGGTTTGGTTTGAATAAAGTAATTGATAGCCTTTTTCGATCGGCTCTGTTGATATTGCAATTATATCTCCCTTGAGAAAGCGCATTGGCCTAGAGTTTACTGCCCTTGAAGGAAGGGCAAATCCTGATACAAATACCTGGCTCCCAATGTCAACGTTTCGTGGCTTTCCAACATTGGCAACTTTGTAAGATTCGTTGCTTTTAAAAGCAGCTTCTGCAAGGTCGTACTTTTTAACTCTCTTGATGCTCGTGAAATCTACAAAATGCTGCTTTCCGTCTGGCGTAATGACGACCAAACCCTCACCTTTTTTTGATCGGCGAGTACGTGCCATGCCGTTAAAAATTTATAAGTTGTATTGTTTTTTTGGATCATGACGCCAGACCCCTGGGTAGCACCTTCGATTCGCAAAGTTATTGACCTTGCGATCTGAGCAATCGAAGACTCGTTGAGTTTTATCGGGTCTGGCGATGGTAGCGATTCGGCTGTATAACCTAGCGTGGACATCCTTTCATTTCGTATTAATGGATTGTGTTCCTGGATCGGTATTTCTGCGCTTCTGAGGGGGCCGGGATTCCCTTGATTAAGTGGCTCATGCTTTGTAAGACGTTCCTCAGGAAACTTGGTTGTATTTTCTGAATTACCTTGTCTTTTGACTATGTCAAAATAATCGGGTGTGGGGTAGAAGACAAACACATCATCTGCTGCTTTAATTACCTCTCGTAGTGCTGCTGTCAGATCCGCAGCTCGCGGCTCAAGATTCTCGGACTTAGGTGTCCCTGCGAGAGCCTTCTGCAACTGGTCATAGTGGAAAAAGAAAACCCCTCGCTTGCCCTCGGGGGTGTCAATCGTTAAAAATGGTTTCGTGAAGAAAACAGGCGTATTTAGTCCCTTCTGAATCTGTTTGTTGCTTAGTCCCTGCTTCTTGAGGATCGCAATCGCCTGGGCGCGGTCCTGGTCACGGCTCACGATCGGCGCCACCAGGGTGCGGCCATCCTTAAGCTGCTTGTTGAGTTCTTCGACCTTTTCGGTGGCCACGTTGAGCGGGATCGCCAGCACCTGCGCCTTGAGCTGCGGATTGGCCTTGTTGAAGTTCGCCAGTTCGCGATCGGCCTGGCTGCGCTCCAGGTACAGCGGCAGGATCAGGGTCTTGTCGCGGGGGATCGGTAGCGGCACCCCCTGATCGTTGGTGATCAGGAACACCGGGATCACCGACAGCTTCTTGACCGCTTCGGCTTCGGGGATCGCCAGAGCCGGCTGTGGCGCCGGGGCCTGGCCAACCGTCACCAGGGTGGCCGCCGCCAGCAGCGGCGCGCTCAGCAGGGACAGGGTGCGACGAAGAATCAACGGTCAGATAAGTACATGATCAGTTTAAGTGGCGTCACCAGGGGTGCCCGTCGGCTGCAGATCTGGTCAGAGTGGTGAGGCTGCAGCTGCGAGGCGGCCATGCCGACGCTGGTTGTTCCGTTTGAGGCCGTGGGCCTCACCTCCATTGCCCAGGTGGGCGGCAAGAATGCCTCCCTCGGCGAACTGGTGCGCCGGCTCGCGTCAGCCGGCGTGGCGGTGCCCCCCCGGGTTTGCCACCACCGCCCAGGCCTATCGCCTGCTGCTGGCCAGCCCAATCCGCAGGGGACGGGCCGCGTGGGCGAGGCGCTGGCCGCCATTGTCGACGGCTTGAATCCTGCTGACCTGGCCGCCCTGCAGGCCGCCGGTGCCGCCGCCCGGGCCCTGCTGCTGGCTGTGCCGTTGCCGCCAGAGCTGCAGCAGCAGCTCGTCGAGGCCTACCGCCGGCTGGGGGGTGGGGCGGTGGCGGTGCGCTCCAGCGCCACGGCCGAGGATCTACCCGAGGCCAGCTTTGCCGGTCAGCAGGAGACCTTTCTGCACATCGAAGGGGAAGCCGCCCTGCTGCAGGCCTGCCGCCGCTGCTACGCCTCGCTGTTCACCGACCGGGCCATCTCCTACCGGGCCCACCACGGCTTTGCGCAGCTGGAGGTGGCGCTCTCGATCGGGGTGCAGCGCATGGTGCGCAGCGATCTGGCCTGCTCGGGGGTGATGTTCAGCATCGACACCGAGTCGGGCTTTGCCGATGCGGTGCTGTTGACGGCGGCCTATGGCCTCGGCGAAACCATCGTGCAGGGGGCCGTCAATCCCGATGAGGTGCTGGTGTTCAAGCCCACCCTGGCCCAGGGCTATGCGCCGATCCTGAGCAAACGGCTCGGCAGCAAGGCGATCCGCATGGTCTATGGCGATGCGGGCCGTGGCGAACCGGTGCGCATCCTGCCGGTGAGCGAAGCCGAGCAACGGTGTTTTGCCCTCAGCGACGACGAGATCCTGACGCTGGCGCGCTGGGCCGTGCTGATCGAGCAGCACTACGGCTGCCCGATGGACATCGAGTGGGCCAAGGACGGCCTCAGCGGTGAGCTGTTCATCCTGCAGGCCCGTCCCGAGACCGTGCAGTCCCAGCGCCAACACGCCGTTCTGCACAGCTGGCATCTCGATGCAGCCGGGGCCGAGGAGATCACCCGGGGCCGCGCCATCGGCACGTCGGTCAGCGCGGGGCCTGCCCGGCTGATCCAGGATCCCAGCCAGATCGATCGCTTTCAGAAGGGTGATCTGCTGGTCACCCGCCGCACCGATCCCGACTGGGAGCCGATCCTCAAGCAGGCCAGTGGCGTCGTCACCGACCAGGGCGGGCGCACCTGCCACGCCGCGATCATCGCCCGCGAGATGGGCATCACCGCCGTGGTCGGCACCGGTGATGGCAGCCAGCGCATCGCCGATGGCGAGCGGATCACGATCAGCTGCGCCGAAGGTGATGTGGGCCACGTCTACCGCGGAGAGGTGCCCTTCCGGCTCGAGGAGCAGCGGCTCGATCAGTTGCCGCCGACCCGCACCCAGCTGCTGATCAATGTGGGCAATCCGGAGGAGGCCTTCCGGCTGGCCGCCTACCCCTGTGACGGCGTGGGGCTGGCCCGGCTCGAGTTCATCATCGCCAACCACATCCGCGTGCATCCGTTGGCGCTGTTGCAGCCCCAACGTCTCACCGATGCCGCAGATCGGCAGGCCATCGCCGCGCTCACCAGCGGCCATGACACCCCTGCCGCCTATTACATCGACGGGCTGGCCCAGGGGGTGGCCCGCATCGCCGCCGCCTTTTACCCGCGGCCGGTGATCGTGCGCTGGTCCGACTTCAAGAGCAACGAATACGCCCGCCTGCTGGGCGGGTCGGTGTTCGAGCCGGTGGAAGAGAACCCGATGCTGGGCTGGCGCGGCGCCTCCCGCTACTACGCCCCCGCTTTCCGTGAGGCCTTTGCCCTGGAATGCCAGGCGCTCAGGCGGGTGCGTGAGGCCATGGGCCTCAGCAACGTGATCCCGATGGTTCCCTTTTGCCGCACCCCTGAAGAGGCCGACCGGGTGCTGGCCGAGATGGCCCGCCACGGTCTGGTTCGGGGCCAGAACGGGCTGCAGGTGTATGTGATGGTCGAGTTGCCCAGCAACGTGATCGCCGCTGAGGCCTTTGCCGAGCGGTTTGATGGCTTCTCGATCGGCTCCAATGACCTGACCCAGCTGACCCTGGGGCTGGATCGTGATTCGGCCCTGGTGGCCGATCTGTTTGATGAGCGCCACGCCGCGGTGCTGGCGATGATCAGGCTGGCGATCGAGACCGCCCGGCGCTGCGGCCGCAAGATCGGCATCTGCGGCCAGGCCCCCAGCGATTACCCGGAGTTCACGCGGTTTCTGGTGGAGCAGGGCATCGACTCGATCAGCCTCAACCCCGATGCCCTCATCCGGGGACGGTTGCAGGTCGCAGCGGCTGAACAGGCTCTGGCTGTGGCATCAACCCCCACACCAGCACCGCATGGCCCATGAACCGCACCGCGCTCAGCACGGCCAGGCCGATGCACAGGGGGCAATGGGTGATCGACATAGCTGGGTTGGTATTGCCCACACCCTGACAGGCCCTGGGGCGGGTGCGGTGCTGCTGAAATGAATCATCAGCGAGCCGTGAGGGCCGGTGGGGGAAGAGGGGGGCCAACAGGGCTGGCGCTTGAGCGGACTGCGGCTGCCCCTGGATCACAGCGAGGCGGATCTGGGTGCCGCCCTGTGCCGGCGCCTGCGGCTGGCTCCTGAGCAGCTGCGGGGCTGGAGCCTGGTCAAGCGCAGTGTGGATGCCCGCCGGCACGACCAGATCCGGCTGGTCTACAGCCTGGATGTGCAGTTGGCCGAGCTTGCGCCGGCCCTGCTCAAGACACTGAGCCGGCGCTGGGCCGCTGATCCGCAGTTGCAGCCGATTCCCGATGACCGCTACCGCTTTCCGCTGGCGCCGCCGGCGCGGCCCCAGGCCGGCACGCAGCGCCCTGTGGTGGTGGGTGCAGGACCGTGCGGCTACTTTGCGGCGTTGCTGCTGGCCCAGATGGGACTGCGGCCGATCTTGCTTGAGCGCGGCAAGGCGGTCAGGCAGCGCACCGCCGACACCTTTGGGTTCTGGCGCGGGCTGCGGCCGTTTGACCCCGACTCCAATGCCCAGTTTGGCGAGGGGGGCGCCGGCACCTTTTCCGACGGCAAGCTCTACAGCCAGGTGAGTGAGCCCCTGCCCTACCAGCGCAAGGTGCTCGAGGAGCTGGTGGCTGCCGGCGCCCATCCCGACATCCTCACGCTGCACCACCCGCACATCGGCACCTTCAAGCTGGCCACGGTGGTGCGCGGGCTGCGGCATCGCATTGAAGCGCTGGGCGGCACCGTGCGCTTCGAGAGCCGGGTGGAGCGGCTGCTGCTCGACCCGCTTGACCGGCGGGTGCGCGGGGTGCAGCTGGCCGATGGCGAGGTGATCGCCGCGGCGCGCGTGATCCTGGCGCCGGGCCACAGCGCCCGCGATCTGTTTGCCACCCTGCAGCAGCAGGGTGTGCAGCTCGAAGCCAAGCCGTTTGCGATGGGGGTGCGCATCGAGCATCCCCAGGCCCTGATCGATCAGGCCCGCTGGGGGGCGGCCGCCGGCCATCCGCGCCTGGGGGCGGCCGAATACAAACTGGTGCACCACTGCCGCGGCGCCGGGCTCGACGGTCGCTCGGTGTGGAGCTTCTGCATGTGCCCCGGCGGCCTGGTGGTGGGGGCCACCTCCGAGGTGGGCATGGTGGTGACCAATGGCATGAGCCAGCACAGCCGCAACGAGCGCAACGCCAACAGCGGCCTGGTCGTCAACATCAACCTCGACGATCTGGCGCCCTACGGCGACGGGCCGGCCGATCCGTTGGCGGGGGTGGCCTTTCAGCGCCATTGGGAAGCCAGGGCCTTTGCCCTGGCCGGCGGTGACTATGCCGCCCCCAGCCAGTGTGTCGGAGCCTTTCTGGGCGATGGCGCTGCAGGTGGTGGTGGCCCTGCCGTGATCGCGTCGTACCAGCCGGGCGTGGTGGACTGCGCCATCAGCGCCTGCCTGCCCGACTTTGTGAGCGCAGCCCTGCGCGAGGCCCTGCCCGTGTTTGCCCGTTCGATTCCGGGGTATGCCGCAGCGGGGGCCCGGTTGACGGCGGTTGAAACCCGCACCTCCTCGCCCCTGCGCATCCCCCGAAACAGCACAACCCTGGAGAGTGGCAACACTCCAGGGTTGTATCCGGCCGGCGAAGGGGCCGGCTATGCGGGTGGCATCCTGTCGGCAGCGATTGACGGCATCAAGGTCGCCGAACAGGTGGCATTGGCACTGATGAATCAGCCAATGGGCTGAGCCGGATCACTCCTCGTCGTCTTCGGCGCCCAGGGGCACCAGGCGAATCATCTTGCGGCCGAGTTTGATTTCAAATTCGTCGCCCGGTTTGAGGTCAAGCATGGCGGTGTAAGCCTTGCCCACCATCAGGTTGCCGTTGAATTGAATCTTGGTGCTGTAGCTGAGTTTGCGGCCACCCTTGCGTCCGCCGGGCGTGTTCGCCCCGAGATCCAGGCCCTTGGCATTGAGCAGCGCCTCGTAGAAGGCGGTGAAATTCAGGCGCTCACTGCCATCTTTTTTGTGTGAGACGTACCCGCAGGCACGGACAAGGTCGGATTTGCTGGCATCGCCAAGTTCCTTGACCTTGGCAAGCAGATCGGCACCTGTGAGCATCGAGTGTTCTTATGCAACTTTTGCATTATCCAGTCTGGTGGGCTGTTGTGCAAGTTGGGGCTGATTGCGTTTTCGATCAAACTTGTCCTGTTTTGTTGCGGTTTCAGGCCTGGGAAACGATGCCGCTCCACTGCACCGTCTTGCGTTGATCGCGGCGCCAGGAATGAAACAACAACGGTTCGCTCGCGGTGCACAGCGGGCAGAGGGCCAGCTGTTGCTGATTGAGGCCGAGTTGCTGCAATTGCAGCGCAGCAGCGGCGCGGATGTCGAGCCGCCAGCGCCCGGGCTCGGGGTCGGGCTGCAGCACCCCGTCGAGGGACGCCAGCTTGAGCTCGCCCCCATCCCCCTGGCTGCAGGCGTCGAGGGAGCCCGCAATGGCCTGCACCACCGGCGCATCCACCTGGTAGAGGGCCCCGGAGATGGCCGGCCCCAGGGCCACCAGCAGATCCGAGCGCTGGCAGCCCTGCTGCTCGAGCCGTTCGACCGCGTGCAGAAGAATCCGACCAGCCACCCCGCGCCAACCGGCATGGCAGGCCGCCACCTGGCCTGTGGCTGGATCGGCGATCAGCACCGGGGTGCAGTCGGCACCGCAGACCCACAGGCTCTGGCCGCCGGTATCGCTGACCAGGCCATCGGCCTCGGGCCAAGGATCACAGCTGGCCAGCGACGCGGGCAGCACCACCGCACTGTGCACCTGCTGCGGCCGGTGCACGCTGATCCCGGCGCTCAGGTACCCCGCCAGCACATCGGGGCCGCGCCCCTGCCACTGCCGGGTGAAGAAGCCGTGCTCAAACCCCGCCAGCAGCTCGGCCTGCAGGTAATACCCCCCATAGCAGCCCACCCAGGTCCAGCCCGGCAGCAGGTTGAACTGGGCGTCGGGCCGGTCAAAGGGTGGATCAACCGCCTCCGCCATCAACCGTCGGGCAGATCGCGCAACATCCAGAAGCCGGTGAAGCGCTGATCGCTGGGGCTGGCCTGCACCGCCAGAAACTGCAGGCCGCCCGCCTGTTGACGCGCGGCCTGCAGCGCTGCAGCGGCCTGGGGCGCGTCGTCGGCGCTCAGATCGCTGAGCAGCCAGCGATCGTCCAGTCCCGCTTCGAGCACCAGCTGGCGTCCGTCGACCTCCAGCCGCACCGGTTCCAGGCCCGCCACCCAGCCGGCGATGGCCAGGGCCCGGTTGCTGCCGAACAGGCGAATGCCGGGGACCGTGGTGGTGGGGTCAAACCCAGGGGGCAAAGGGGTGAGGCCGGCGAAATCGATCGCCCACTCGCTCGCCTCCGCCAGTTCGCCCAGTTGCAGGCTGGCCCAGCCCCAACTGTCGCCTCGGGCCGTTTCGGGCAGGGGCAACGCCAGGGGGCGGATCGGTTCAGGCTGTGGCGCCAACGGCCCGGCCAGGTATCCCGTTTCGGCGGGGTACACCGTGCGTTCGCGTTCCTGCAACCAGCTCACCAGGGCATAGCAGCGGCGGCTGGGGATCAGCTCCAGGCCCAGGCCCTCGGCGGCGCGCTGCACCATCGTGCGCATGGCACCACGCCAGCAGCGCAATCGCCTGGGGCGGCCGAGCCCCTGGTTTTCGGCGGCGGCCATGGCCGTCTCGAGGGCTTCGCGCAGCCAGATCGAATTGACGCTGCCCGCCGCACAGGGTTGCACCCACTGGAAGGCGGGCTCGAGCTCTCCGGGGGCTGGGGTGCTGCAGATCAGCAGTTCCCAGCGCTTCTTGCCGTCGTCTTCAACGATCGGTCTCGAGTAATAGTCCAGCTCCCAGTCGGGGGCTGTGGCTGTTGCGAGCGCACTCATCCAGCGGTCTGGTCCTGTTGGCGCAACAGTGAACGCGCTTTGTTGGCCCGCTCTTCGGCTTCAGCCTGGAGTTTCTCCTTGTCAATCAGGATCTCCCCCGGCTGGCCCTCGAGCAGTGCGGTGTTTAGGGCGATGCGCCCGCGGCCGGGGTCGAGTTCGGTGATCAGCGCCCACACCCGCTCACCCGGGCTGAACACCTCGCGCAGGTCACGCAGCTGGCCGCCGCTGACGCAGCTCTGGTGGAGCAGGCCGCTGATGCCGCCCAGATCGATGAAATAACCGTAGGGCTTGATCGAGGCCACCACCCCCTCGACCAGCTGGCCGACCTCCAGTTCGGCGAAGCGCGCCGCCGTGGCTGCCTTCTTCTCAGAGAGCACCAGTTTGCGGGTTTCGGGATTGACCTCCAGGAAGGTGACGCCCAGGGTCTTCCCCACCAGGGCCTCGTGCTGTTCGCCCTCCAGCAGCTGGGAGCGGGGGATGAAGGCCCGCAGTCCCTCGAGATCGCAGGTGACGCCCCCGCGGTTGAAGCCGTTGACCTTGACCTGGATGACCTTGCCCTCCTTCTCGAGCTGGCGCACCTTCTCCCAGCTTTGGCGCAGGGCCAGGGCGCGGGCGCTGATCGTCACCATGCCGTCGGCGTTCTGCTCACGGGTGACCAGCGCCTCCACGGCGAGGCCCTTGGGGAAGCGCTCCTTGATGTTGGTGATCACGCCGAGGCCGGCTTCCTTCTTGGGCATGAAGCCCGGCGCCTTGCCGCCGATGTCGACATAGACCCCATCGCTTTCAAACCCGATCACCACCCCTTGAACCACCTCGCCGGTGGTGCCGACCGGTTCGTTCTCGTCGAGGGCCGCCAGGAAGGCCTCCTCATCGAAGTCGAAGTCGTCGACGCTGCGGCGCACGCTTGCAGCCGCGTCCTGCTGCTGCTGGGCCGGGCGGCGCTTCTGGTCGGCCGGGCCCAGCAGGTAGGCCATCGTCAGGCCCTCCATGCCGCCCAGGTCAAACAGATCGGCATCGCTGCGCCGGCCCGTGCCGCCTGCGGGGGCTGGCGCATCAGCGGCGGCGCTCTTCGGTGCCTGGGCTGTGGGTGCAGCTGGCTGGGTGTCGGTCTGGTTCTGGGCCCCGGGATCGGCTTCGCCGCTGTGGCTGTCGGTGTCTTTCTTGATCAGCAGCACCTGGGGTGGCCGGCGCTGGGCAGGCTCACTGGGCCGACGCAGTTCACCGGGGGGCACGGGCCGGGGGGAAGGGGCAGAGGAAGGGTTGCCGGATCCGGCCATCACCACGCTGGAGACTGGAGATCCCACACTGTAGGGATCGAATCCGGCGGCCATGGCGCAGTGTCTCAGCCAGCTCAGCAGCCCGGCTGCTGCCGCTGCGGCTGCCCGGCCCGGCAGCACGGTGGTATGGCCCTGGGGTGCCCTCGAGCAGCACGGGCCCCACATGCCGCTGGGCACCGATGCCCTGTTTGCCGACCGCCTGCTGGATCGGGTGCTGACCCGATTGCCAGCCGAGCTGCCGCTCTGGCGCCTGCCGCTGCAGAGCCTTGG
>VGPQ01000014.1 GCA_016882555.1 Cyanobacteria bacterium M_surface_7_m2_040 | reverse complement strand
AGGCGATCGTGGTACGCAACAAAGGCCCCCAGTTCGCCAACCTGGAGGCGCTCAAGGGGCGGCGCATCGCCGTGCAGATCGGCACCACCGGCGCCATCGCCGCCGCCAAGGTGCCCAAAGCCCAGGTGAGCAGCTTCGACTCCACCCCCCTGGCCCTGCAGGAGCTGGCCAACGGCAATGCCGACGCCGTGGTGAGCGATGTGCCGGCCATTCTCTACGCCATCGATCAGGCCAAGCTCACCGGCCTGCGCATCGCCGGCGAGCACCTCAGCACCGAGTACTACGGCATCGCCCTGCCCACCGACTCGCCTCTTGAGGCGCCGATCAACAAGGCCCTGGGTGCGCTGATCGACGACGGCCGCTACGCCGCCCTCTACCGCAAGTGGTTCGGCGACGAGCCGCCCGAGCTGCCGGCCGAGGCCCCGGGGCTGAAACAACGGGTGTCGCCCCAGGCGGGGTTGAATCTGGCGCTGCTGGGCCAGAACCTGCTGAAAGGGGCCGGCATCACCCTGCTGCTGACGGTGCTGTCGTTCAGCTTCGGGCTGATCGGCGGCACCGCCCTGGCGATGCTGCTGCAGGCACCGCTGCCCTGGGCCCACCGCCTGTGCCGCGTCTACATCGACTTCTTTCGCGGCACCCCGATGCTGGTGCAGCTGTTCTTGATCTACTTCGGCCTGCCGGCGCTGCTGCAGAGCCTGGAAGTGGGCTTCACGATTGAGCGGCTGCCGGCGGCCGTCACCGCCCTGAGCCTCAATGTGGCGGCCTACCTGGCCGAAACCCTGCGCAGCGGCATCGAATCGATCGACCGGGGCCAGTGGGAGGCGGCCGACGCCCTGGGCTTCAGCCCCCTGGAGCGCATGCGCTTTGTGATCGCGCCCCAGGCCATCCGCCGGGTGCTGCCACCGCTGGCCAATGAATTCATCACCCTGATCAAGGACACCAGCCTGGCGGCCGTGATCGGCTTTGACGAGCTGTTCCGGCAGGGGCAGCTGATGGTCGCCACCACCTACCGGGCGTTCGAGATCTACATCGCCGTGGCGCTGGTGTATCTGGTGATGACCACCACCGCCTCGCTGCTGTTCAAGCAGCTGGAGCGACGGCTCAAGCTGCCGGCCTGATCAGGCGTCCTGCTTGAGGTCCTGCAGGGCGGTGACATCGACCTGGACCGAGGGGCCCATGGTCGAGGTCACGTAGAGGCTCTTCCAATACCGGCCCTTGGCGCCGCTGGGCTTGTTGCGGTCGATCGTTTCCTGCAGGGCCTTGAGGTTGTCGAGCAACTTGGCCACGTCAAAGCTGGCCTTGCCGAAGCGCACGTGCACGATGCCGCTGCGGTCGGCGCGGAACTCCAGCTTGCCGGCCTTGAATTCGTTGATGGCGCCGGCCAGATCGGTGGTCACGGTGCCGGCCTTGGGGTTCGGCATCAGGCCGCGGGGGCCGAGCACCCGGCCCAGCTTGGCCACTTTGGGCATCATGTCGGGGGTGGCGATCAGCAGATCGAACTCCATCTCGCCCTTGGCGATGGTGTCGACCAGATCGTCGTCGCCGGCGAGGTCGGCACCGGCGGCCTTGGCGGCGGCCACCGCCTCACCCCGGGCGATCACGGCGATGCGCACGCTCTGACCGGTGCCGTGGGGCAGGGCCACGGTGGTGCGCAGCTGCTGGTCGGTGTATTTGGGATCGATGCCGAGACGGGCATGGGCCTCGAGCGTCTCGTCAAATTTGGCGGTGGCGTTGGCCTTCACCAGCTCGAGGGCCTCGAGCGGGGCATAGGTGCGCTCGTCGACCTTGGCGGCGGCGGCGCTGTAGCGCTTGGAGATGGAGGGCATGGTGGAGATGGGGTGCAGGCGACCGGTGTGGTCTCCCCCGGTATGGGACAGGTGGGTTGTGAGGCGGGTTCTGGCCGTTTCAGGCCGTCACCGTGGCGGCGTGATGCTCAGTCTTTGACGGCGACGCCCATGTTGCGGGCGGTGCCTTCAATGATGCGCATGGCCGAATCAACGCTGCTGCAGTTGAGATCGGGCAGCTTGGTCTTGGCGATCTCCTCGAGCTGGGCGCGGCTGATCGCCCCGACCGCCCCCTTGGAGGATGTGGCGGCACCCTTGTCGATGCCGGCCGCCTTGCAGATCAGCACCGAGGCGGGCGGGGTTTTGAGGATGAAGGTGAAGCTGCGGTCTTCGAAGACCGAGATCTCCACCGGAATCACAAAACCGGCCTTGTCCTGGGTGCGGGCGTTGTACTCCTTGCAGAACGCCATGATGTTGACGCCATGCTGACCCAGGGCCGGGCCCACGGGAGGAGCAGGGTTGGCTTTGCCGGCATCGAGCGCCAGCTTGATCACGGCAACGACTTTCTTGGCCATCGTCTAGGGGTCACGGGAGCCGCGCCGAAACGCGACATGAAGGGCGGGATGTTGGCGATTGCCGAGCCTACGGCCCGGGGGGTCAGGGCCTCTCAGCCCTGCTTGCTGATCTGGGAGAACTCCAGTTCGACCGGGGTCTCCCGGCCGAAGATGGAGAGCAGGGCCTTGAGCTTGCTGCGCTCGCCCGAGACCTCGATCACCTCGCCCTGGAAGTCCTTGAACGGACCGGAGGTTACCAGGATCTGATCGCCTTCGGCCAGATCGACCTTGACCACGGGCTTCTTCTCAGCAGCCCGCTTGAAGATCCGATCGACCTCCTGGCGGCTGAGGGGGCGGGGCTTGATGTGGCCGCGGGCCTTGCCGGTGGCGCGGCGCTCCTCCTGACCCACGAAATTGATCACGTTGGGGGTGCTGCGCACGGCCATCATCGTGTCCTCATCGAGGATCATCCGCACCAGCACATAGCCGGGGAAGACCTTTTCCTCGATCGATTGCCGGGTTCCGTCCTTCTTCAGCTTCACCCCAGGGGTCTGGGGAATTTCAATCTCGAGAATGCGGTTGTCGACCCCGAGGGTCACGGCCCGCTGCTCGAGGGTGGCCTTGACCTTCTTCTCACAGCTCGACGCCACCTGCACCGCATACCAACGAGCCACCTGTGAGCCGCCGGGCTCTCCCTCCGCGCCCGGCTCGGAGGCGATCAGTTCAGACGCAGGGACGGCCTGATCTGAACCAGCCTGATCGGAAGCGGCGGCAGCGTCCAGGCTGACGGCACTGAGGGCACTGTCGGCGCTGTCGGCAAGGTCACCGCTCTGCGGTGAAAAATCGGCGAGAGACTCGGTCACGGATTGGGCGGGGGTGGGAATCACAGCGTCAGACACCGTTCTGGCCAGGGATCAGCGGAACACCTGGAGCGACGTCCAACCAAAGAAGCGATCGACCGCGGCGATGGCGGCAGCCGAGAGGCCCACCATCAGAATCACAGCCACCGATTCGCTAAACAGCTGCTGGCGGCTGGGCCAGACCACCTTGCGCAGCTCGTCGAGGGTGGCGGGAATGAACCCCGTGGGCTCGGACAGCGCGGCCGGTTGGCCGGCCGCGCCGCTGGCTGAGGGGCTGATGTCGGGGTCGCTCGGCGTGTTGGTTTGGGGGTTGGTTTGGGTGTCCACAGGCGCTCGCGCACCGGCGCGTTCGCGCAAACCGGCAAACCGACACCGTACCGCATGGCCCCGGTTCAGGGCAGCGGCACCAGCTCCAGGGCCGCACCGGCGGTGGTCGGCGGCGCCACCCTGACCGCGCGGGCCTGGGCGAAACGGTCTTCCAGCAGGGCCGTGGCCAGGGGATTCTCCAAGGCCCGGCGCAGCACCCGGCGCAGGGGGCGGGCGCCGTATTCGGGCTCGTAGCCCTGCTCGGCCAGGGTCTGGACAACGGCATCGTCGACCTCGAGCTGCAGCTGCTGCTCCGCCAGCAACGCCGCCAGCTCGGTGAGCTGCAAGCGCACGATCCGCTGCAGATCCGCTGCGGCCAGGGGGCGAAAGCGGATCACCTCATCGATGCGGTTGAGAAATTCGGGCCTGAACTGGCGGGCCAGCGCGGCGTCAATGGCGGCGGCGAGGGCCTCCTCGGCACCGCTGTCGCTGGCGGCGGCGCGGGTGTGATCGAGGATCGCCTGGCCGGCCAGGTTGCTGGTCATGATCACCACCGTGTTGCGGAAGTCGACCGTGCGGCCCTGCGAGTCGGTGAGGCGACCGTCGTCGAGCACCTGCAACAGCAGGTTGAACACCTCGGGATGGGCCTTCTCGACCTCATCGAGCAGCAGCACCGCATAGGGCCGGCGGCGCACCGCCTCGGTGAGCTGCCCGCCCTCCTCATAGCCCACGTAGCCCGGGGGCGCCCCCACCAGCCGGGCCACGGCGTTGCGCTCCATGAATTCGCTCATGTCGAAGCGCACCAGCGCTTCCTCCTCGTCAAACAACGAGGCCGCCAGGGCCTTGGCCAGCTCGGTTTTGCCGACGCCGGTGGGCCCCAGAAACAGAAACGACCCCACGGGCCGGCGCGGCGACTGCATGCCCGCCCGGGCCCTTCGGATCGCGGCGGCCACCGCCGCCACCGCCTCGCCCTGACCCACCACCCGCTCACCCAGGTGCTGCTCCAGCTCGAGCAGCTTGGTGCGCTCGCCCGCCAGCAGGCGCTGCACGGGAATGCCCGTGGTGCGGGCGACCACATCGGCGATGTCGCCCGCCTCCACCTGCTCGCGCAGCAGCGGATCGGCCTGCAGCTGCTGCTCCAGCTCCTCGCGCTGCTGCTGCAGGTCGTGCAACTGGTCGAGCTGCAGCCGGGCGGCTTCCTCGTAATGGCCATCGCGCTCGGCTTCGGCGATGGCCTGGCGCAGCTCCTCGTCGCGCACGAGCAGCTCCCGCCACTCGAGCTGGCGGTCGCGCTCCTGATGCCAGCGGTCTTGAAGGGCCTCCAGCCGCTCGGTGGCCGCTCGGCGCTGCTGTTGCAGCTGCACTCGCTCGGGCTCGGGCGAGGTTTCGGCCGCCAGCAGGGCCAGCTCCACGCGCCTGAGCTCGGCCTCGGCCTGCTCCACCACCTGGGGCTTGGAGGTGGCTTCCATGCGCAGCTGGGCCGCCGCCTCATCGACCAGGTCGATGGCCGAATCGGGCAGGCAGCGGTCGCTGATGTAGCGCGACGCCAGCCGGGCCGCGGCCACCAGGGCACCATCGCTGATCGTGACCCCGTGGTGCAGTTCGTAGCGCTCCTTGAGGCCCCGCAGGATCTCGGTGCTGGTGTCGATCCCGGGCTCGCGGATCAACACCTGCTGGAAGCGCCGCTCCAGGGCCGGGTCCTTGGCAATGGTGCGGCTGTAGTCCTCGGGGGTGGTGGCGCCGATGCAGCGCAGCTCGCCGCGGGCGAGCACGGGCTTGAGGATGCTGCCGGCATCGGCGGTGGCGCGATCGCTGGCTACCACGGTGTGGAGTTCATCGATGAACAGCACCACGCCCTGGGGGTCGTTGCGCACCTCCTCGAGCACGTTGCGCAGGCGTTCTTCGAACTGGCCGCGAAACTTGGCCCCGGCGATCAGGGCACCCAGATCGAGGGCCACCAGGCGCAGACCCTGCAGCGATTCGGGCACGTCGCCAGTGGCGATGCGCTGGGCCAGCAGCTCGGCCACGGCGGTTTTGCCGACCCCGGGCTCGCCGATCAGCACGGGGTTGTTCTTGCTGCGGCGCGACAACACCTGGATCAGGCGGCGGATCTCGCCGTCGCGGCCGATCACGGGATCGAGCTGGCCGCTGCGGGCGGCGGCGGTGAGGTCGCGGCCATAGCGCTCCAGCGCCGTGGGCTCCTGCGGATCCCCGGGCTGCTGCAGCTCCTGCGGGGGTTGGAGCTCCAGGGGTTCGGAGCGGCCAGCCGCGACCGCTGGTGCTGTTGGAGCCGAAGGCGGCGCAACACCCAGCACCGCCGCTCCGATGCGGGGCTCGGCCGGCAGGGCGAGCAGCAGATGGCTCAGTTCCAACAGCGCCTCGCCCTGGCGGGCGCGGTGGGCATCGGCCTGCTCCAGCAGGGTCTCGAGGGCATCGCCGATGTACAACTCGCGCCCCCCCGCCGGCGGCTGATCGGCGCAGAAGGCCTCGAGACGATCGAGGGCCGCGTCGCGGTCGAGCACCAGGGCCTCGCTGGGGCGCTCAAAACGGGGTTCCAGCAGCAGCGCCAGCAGCAGATGCTCCACGTCCATGGCGCCGTGACGCCAGCGCCGGGCCTGGTCCTGGCTGGCCAGCAGCAGCTCCCAGGCGTCATCGCTGAAGCGATCGGGATCGGCGGTCAGCGAGGGGGCCGCAGCTGCAGCCGTGGCGAAGTCGCGGGTCATGGGTCAGGCGGCCTGCTGACGCGAGCCGAGCTGGATCAGTTCGACCTTGTAGCCATCGGGGTCTTCGATGAAGGCGATCACCGTGCTGCCGTGCTTCATCGGCCCCGGCGGCCGCACCACCCGCCCGCCACGGGTGGCGATCGCTGCGCAGGCGGCATGGATGTCGTCGACCCCGAGGGCGATGTGGCCATAGCCACCACCCAGCTCGTAGGAGCCGGTGTCCCAGTTGTGGGTGAGCTCAATGACCGTGGTCTCGCTCTCGGGTCCGTAGCCGAGAAAGGCCAGGGTGAAGCGCCCCTCCGGATAGTCCTTGCGGCGCAGCAGGCCCATGCCCAGCACCTCGGTGTAAAAGGCGATCGACCGTTCCAGGTCACCGACCCGCAGCATCACGTGGAGCAGACGCATCAACCGCTGTCGCAATGCCCCCATTCTGGCCAGCGCCGGCCGGGAAAGCCGAACGGGCGCTCGAGACGGTGGCAATGGCGACACAGCCCGGGGCCAGGGCGACCCATAGGATCGCTTCATCTTTCCTTTGGATTTGCGGGCCTGTGATCGATTCTCTGGACCTCGTGATCGACACCGTGGTGGCCCGCGAGGTGCTCGATTCCCGCGGCACGCCGACGATCGAAGCCGAGGTGCTGCTCGAGGGAGGGGCCAGCGGCCGCGCGATCGTGCCCAGCGGCGCCAGCACCGGAGCCCACGAGGCCCATGAACTGCGCGACGGCGGCAGCCGCTACTTCGGCAAGGGTGTGGCCCAGGCCGTGGCCAATGTGGAAGAGCGCATCGCCCCGGCCCTGTGTGGCCTCAGCGCCCTCGATCAGGGTGCCGTCGACGCTGCCATGGCCGAGCTCGACGGCTCCGACAACAAAAGCGCCCTGGGGGCCAACGCGATCCTGGCGGTGAGCCTGGCCACGGCGCGCGCCGCCGCCAATGGCGTCGGCCTGCCGCTCTACCGCTACCTGGGCGGCCCGATGGCCACCCTGCTGCCGGTGCCGCTGATGAATGTCATCAACGGGGGCGCCCACGCCGCCAACAGCCTCGATTTCCAGGAGTTCATGGTGGTGCCCCATGGCGCCAGCAGCTTCAAGGAAGCCCTGCGCATGGGGGCCGAGGTGTTCCACACCCTCAAGGGCCTGCTGAGCGCGCGGGGCATGAGCACCGCCGTGGGCGATGAGGGTGGTTTCGCCCCCGACCTGGGCAATGACGCCGCCGGCGACATCCTGGTGCAGGCGATCGAGAAGGCCGGCTACCGACCCGGTGATCAGATCTCGCTGGCCCTCGATGTGGCCAGCACCGAGTTCTACAAAGACGGCCGCTATGCCTTCGGCGGCGGCAGTTACAGCAGCGCCGAGATGGTGGAGGAGCTGGCCAAGCTGGTGAGCCGCTACCCGATCGTCTCGATCGAAGACGGCCTTGCCGAAGACGACTGGGACGGCTGGAAGCTGCTGAGCGACCGCCTGGGCGCCACGGTGCAGCTGGTGGGCGATGACCTGTTCGTCACCAACAGCAGCCGCCTGCAGCGGGGCATCGATCTGGGCGTGGCCAACTCGATCCTGATCAAGGTGAACCAGATCGGCTCACTCACCGAAACCCTGCAGGCGATCGACCTGGCCGGCCGCTCGGGCTACACCAGCGTGATCAGCCACCGCAGCGGCGAAACCGAGGACACCACCATCGCCGACCTGGCGGTGGCCACCCGCGCCGGCCAGATCAAGACCGGCTCCCTCAGCCGCAGCGAGCGCGTCGCCAAGTACAACCAGCTGCTGCGCATTGAAGACGAACTGGGCAGCCAGGCGGTCTACGCCGGTGCTGAAGACCGGGGGCCGCGGGGCAAGGCGGCCTGAGCCTCAGGCCCGGCTGCGCACCAGGCGCGCCAGCCCGATCAGGGAGGTGAAGCACCACACCCCCTCGAGCAGGATGAAGCCGTATTCGCGGTTGACCGTGGCCACCACCGTCATCAGCAGCGAACCGACCACATTGGCCAGCTGATAGGGGTAGCTCTGGGTCGGCAACCGGCCCAGCTGCATCAGGGCATAGACCGCCAGCTGCATCACGGCGCCGATCAACGACACCTGCTGCAGCGGGTCGAGGCCAGCCACAGGCGCGCTCATGGCAGACCCTGGATTTTTTCGAGGCGCGAATCGCGGCGCAAGCGGGTCTGCAGCTTCAGCCAGCTGAAGGCCACCGGCACGCTCAGCACCACCGGCACGGCCGTGAGCGCGGGCCTGGCGCTGGCCGCCAGCAGAGCTGCCGCCACGGCCAGGGCTCCGAGCAGCACCGACTGGCCTGCCACCTGTTGGCTCAGGGCCAGGCGCCGCAGCAGGCGGTCGGTTTCGCCGGCACGGATCTGCACCTGCAGGTCACCCTGCTCGATGCGGGCGAGGCTTTCCTCAAGCCGCCGCGGGATGCCAAGCGCGCGGGTGCCCAGGTCGGCTGCCTGGCGCTGCAGCTCGTTCAACAGATCACCACCGCCGCTTTGGCTCATCAGGGGAAGCAGGTAGGGCTTGGCGATCGCCACCAAACTAAAGCCGGGATCAAGACTGCGGCCGACGCCCTCAAAGGTGGAGAGGGCGCGCATCACGAAGATCAGCTCTGCCGGCAGGCGAAAGGGCTGGCCATAGACCAGGTCGTAGAGGTCACCCGAGAGCTTGGCCAGCACATCGGTCGAAAACGGCGGTGTGAGGGCTTCGCTCAGCATCACCCGCACCAGGCGGCGCACCGGGCCGGGGTCAATGCCTTCGGCCAGCACACCCGCCTGCTGCAACTCGCTCACCAGGGCACCGGCATCGCGGCTGGCGGCCGCGGTCACCATGCGGCCGAGGCGCGAGCGCAGGCGGCCCGAGAGCTGACCCATCATCCCGAAGTCGTAATAGATGAGGGCCCCATCGCTGGCCACGGCCAGGTTGCCGGGGTGCGGGTCGGCGTGGAAAAAGCCGAAGCGCACCAGCTGCTGCAGGTAACTGGCCGCGCCTTTTTCAGCCACCGCCGCCGGGTCGATGCCCGCCTCCAGCAGGGCCTGGCGGTCGCTGATCTTGATGCCGCTCAGATAATCCAGGCACAGCACCCTGCGGCTGCTGAGCTCCCACACCACGGCGGGGATGCGAATGCCGGGATCGTCGAGAAACTGCTGCCGGAAGCGGGCGGCATGCTCCGCTTCCAGGCGGAAATCGAGCTCCCGCAGCAGCACGCGGCGGCACTCCTGGGCGATGCCGAGCCAGTCGCGGCCGCGGCCCCAGCGGGGGTGGCGCTGCACCGCTGCAGCCACCTGCTGCAGCACCTCGAGGTCATGGCGAAACAGGGCTTCGAGGCCTGGGCGCTGCACCTTGAGCACCACCTGGCGGCCGCTGCGCAGGCTGGCGCGGTGCACCTGGGCCAGGCTGGCCGAGCCCAGCGGCGCTTCCTCAAGGTCGATGACCTCGGCACAGCGCTCGCCCAGCTCCTGCTCGAGCAGGTCTTGCACCACGGCAAACGACACCGGCGGCACCTGATCCTGCAGATGGGCCAGCTCATCGACCACCTCGGCTGGAAACACATCCGGCCGGGCCGAGAGCATCTGCCCAAGCTTGATGAACGCCGATCCCAGGGTCAGGAATTCGGCCGAGAGCCACCGGGCCAGACGGCGCTGCCTGAGCGCCAGGCGCTCGGGCGTGAAGCCCCCCCGAGCCGCATAGGTCCACCGCTGGCCGTTCCACCACAGCCGCAGCAGCAACAGCAGCGCCACCACCCAGATGCGCAGGGCCCGCCGCCACTGCCCCCAGCGCCGGTGCATGACCCTAGGCATCGAGCCTGTGGCTGAGGGCCGCCACCCTGGCCCGCAGGCTGTCGATCAAGGCCTGGGGATCGCTGCGGTCGGTGCTGCTGACCACGCCCACCGGCGCGTCTGGCGCGTTGGCAGGGTTGGCGCCGCCCTGCTGGGCCAGGCGTTCGGCCTCGAGCTCCACCTCCTGCCAAAACAGGGTCCATTCACGGCTGAACCGTTCGGGAGCCCCTTCGGCGGCGGCCAGCAGGGAGGCGGCGGCATCAACCACGCCACTGCCAAGGCGGGCTTGCAGCCGGTTGAGCAGCGCCTGCAGCTGCAAGGGCACAGAGGTTTCCTGGCTCATGGCAAGCGGGGGGTGGACGGTGGCGGAAGGCTGGGGGCCGGCGGCGCGGCAGCTGGCGCAGGGGCCTCAGCTGCCGGTGCCTTGGCAGGGGGCAGACCGGGCTCCTCGAGCGGCTGGTCAGCGGTAGCCCCGGCCTGCTCCGGCTGCTTGAGCGCCTCCGGCTTGGCTGGTGGCAGGTCGAGCAGGTCCAGGCGGCCACGCAGCTCCTGACCCTCACTGCCAAAACGCAATCGCAGGCTCTCGAGGCTGGTGCCTGGAGCTTCGCGCACATCAAACGACTGGCCCCACTGCACAAAGCCCGGCAGGCGCAGCTCGAGCAGGCGCTGGGTGAGGCCATAGCCGAGGCCACAGCACAGCCCCACAAGCAGCGGACGTCGCCAGAGGCTCACAACACGTGGCCGGGGGTGAGAACTGGCCGTAGCCATGCCGCGATGGAACCCATCCAGTGCCAGTAACCTAGGGCTTCAGGCCGCTGTGCATGGGCCTTGCAACAACGGAGGCACGCCTATGGCCGGCCCAGGCAGCCTTTCCTAGGCTCGGTGCACGCAAAGCAGCAACCCGATTCCATGGCCACGCAGCAGCCAGGGCACCTGCATCACCTGCCAAACAGAGAGCAGAATATTTTTTACATCCTGGTTCTGATTGCTTCGCCGCTGATCAATCTGTTTATCAATTCCATCGTCTATGCCGAGTTCAGCCTAGCCGCCAGCAAGGGACTCCATACTTTTACACTTCCGCATCAAGCTCTTGGGATTTCAAGCTTTCTGCTCGGCAGCATCCTGGTTCTATTTGGCATCAACCTGGCCCAGACGCTGATGCTCCGTCACCACAAAGCCCGCCATAGCTTCCTGATCTTCGGCATCTTTTCATCGGCCTATCTGATGATCAACCTGCTGACCGTGAGCTATGGGATCCTCGCCGTCAAGGTTCAGTCTCTGCTGCTGCTGCTGATTTCGGGCTGCATTTACGTGTCGGTCAACATCATCTTCGTGTTTTGGTATTGGTACGTCGACTACCCGACCCAGATCAAACACCTGCACAATCCTGAGATTGAAACGGAAATCACATTCCCCGAACGAGAGGTTGGCGATGGCCAACCCAAGTGGCTGCCCGACTTCGTCGATTACGTGTACCTCACCGTGATCACCAGCAACACCCTCAGCCCCCCGGAGAACCATTCCCCAGGCGGTCAGCGCGCCAAGGCCATCACGATGATGCATTCGCTCTCGATGCTGGTGATCCTGGTGTTCTTCGTGTCGCGGGCGATCAACACGCTGAGCTGATCGCGCCTACGTCTAGTGGTGCCAGTTGCCGTGTTG
>VGPQ01000013.1 GCA_016882555.1 Cyanobacteria bacterium M_surface_7_m2_040 | reverse complement strand
CCTCAGCTGGACACACCAGAAGCTGCTGGCCCAGCTGGTCGACTTCCAGGAGCGCGAGGGGAAGGTGGAGTGGTGGGAGTTCTTCAACCGCATCAATGGCATGAGCGCGGAAGAGCGCGATGACGACACCGAGGTGATTGCGGCAGCGGTGCGCGATGGCGCGCCTGAACAGCTCACCAGCCAGAGCCGTGGCTACCGCTACCGCTTCTCCGCCCAACAGCCCCTCAAGCTGGCGGCCAAGCCTGGTCAGCAGCTGCGCTTTGCGATGGCACCGCTGCTCTTGCAAGCCAGCGGCGCGCTGACCACCCAGGACATCGTGCGCCGCGTCGATGGCAAGGCCTTCGATGTGGATGGCGTGTTGGATGCCGACGACCCCTGCGTCGTGACCCTGAAACTGAGCGGTCGCAAGTTGCAGGAGCTGCAGAGCCTCGGCCATGCCGATCTGCCGGACATCTGCGATCTGATCCCCCTGCCCAAGCAGATCTACAAACGCATGCTCCCGGATCTGGTGCGCCAGGCCCAGGCCTGGGTGAACGGGCGACAGCCTTTGCCGGCGGCCATGCAGCACCTGCTGGAACGTCGAGCGATTCCGGCGCTAAGGGACCTCAATGCCTCGATCCGCCTGCAACCGCAGACAACGGCCACCCAGTTGGCTGCCTTTCTTGGCTCAGCGGATGGCCTGGCGCTGTCACTGCAGGGGCCGCCGGGAACCGGCAAGACCACCGTGACCGGAGAGTTGATCGCCCGCCTGGTGCAACAGGGGCAACGGGTGGCCGTCAGCTCCCAGGGCCATGAAGCGATCAACAACCTGCTCAAGCGCACCCAGAGCCAGATCGAGCAGCTTGGCGGCCCGGGGCTGGTGGTGAAACTCTCCAGCAGCACCAGCGAGATGAATGATCAGCGCTCCCTCCACGGCTGCGCCGTGCAGGCCCTGCGCGAGTCGGCGATCAGACAGGAGCCCGACGTGCTCGGCGCCACCGTGTTCAGCCTGGTGAAGGAGAGCCATGCCGACGCTCCTTTTGACCTGCTGGTGATTGATGAGGCCGGCCAGGTGTCGCTCAGCAACCTGCTGTACATGAGTCAATGCGCCCGCAACATCCTGTTGGTGGGTGATCAACAGCAGCTCTCCCAGCCGAACCGCGCCAAGCACCCCGATGACAGCGGCCTCAGCTGCCTGGACTATGGGATGGACGGCCAGCCGGTCGTGCCGCCCGAGCGCGGCGTGTTTCTCGCCACCAGCTGGCGGATGCCGCCTGTGCTCACGGATCTGGTGTCGCAGCTCTTCTATCAGGGCGAGCTGCAGGGCAGCGCTGAGAATGCCGCCAACCGGGTGCTCTGGGATGGCCTCGAGCAGGGGCTGCTGTTTCAACCGGTGGAGCATGAGGGCAACGGCAGCGCCAGCGACGAGGAGGGGGAGGCCATTGCTGCCCTGGTCGAGCGCCTGCTCGAACGCCCTTACGCGCGCATGCGCTTTCGGGATGGGGTGTTGGTGTGCGAGGAGCACACACTCACACCGAACGACATCCTGATCACCGCTCCGTACAACCTGCAGGTGAACCGTCTGCAGCGCCGCCTGGGAGACCTGGCCCGGGTCGGCACCGTGGATCGCTTTCAGGGTCAGGAGGCGCCGGTGGCCATTCACTCGCTGACAGCCAGTGATGGCGACAGTGCGCCCCGTGGCCTGTCGTTCGTGCTCGATCCGAACCGGCTCAACGTGGCCATCAGCCGGGCCCAGTGCCTCTGCATCGTGGTGGGCTCGCCTCGGCTGGCGACGGACATCAGCAGCTCCGTGGACGGCGTGCGCCAGCTCAACCGGCTGTGCCGGCTCATGGCGGCAGACTGCAAGGCTCTGCCCATGGAGGTGAGCGCATGACCCGCTTGATCCACACGGCCGACTGGCAGATCGGCAAGTCGTACCGGCAGGTGGGCGATGAGCAGAAGCGCTTTCGCCTGCAGCAGGAGCGGCTGAGCGCCATCGGCCGGATCCGCGATGCCGCCCGCATCCAGGCGGCCCAGTTCGTGGTCGTGGCAGGGGATCTCTTCGATTCACCAACGCCGCCCACCACAGCAGTGCTTGAGGTGCTGGAAGCCATCGGTGAGATGGAGATCCCCGTGCTGGTGATCCCCGGTAACCACGACCACGGTGCCCCAGGGACGGTGTGGCACCGCGACGACTTCCAGCGCCATCAGCGCCAGATGGCCCCGAACCTGCAGCTGCTGCTGGAACGCCAGCCCGTGGAGCTGGAGCAGGCGGTGGTGCTGCCCTGCCCGCTGCTGCGCAACCAGGACTCCGCCGATCCCACCCTCTGGCTGCGCGGCCTCGACTGGAGCGCTCTGCCGCAGCAGAAGCCGCGCCTCGTGCTGGCCCATGGCGGTGTGCATGGCTTCAGCGGCCGCGACTACAGCATCGATGAAGAGGCCCAGGCCGGTGCCAACAACCTGATCGATCTCGACGCCCTGCCGGCCCGCGAGATCGACTACATCGCCCTGGGCGATTGGCACAACCTCAAGCAGGTGTCGGAGTGCGCCTGGTACTCCGGCACCCCCGAGCCCGATCAGTTCGATCAGGGGGAAGACAACCAGCGCGGCCAGGTGCTGCAGGTGGAGCTGGAGCGGAGCGCCGCTCCCCAGGTACAGATCGTGCCCACCGGCCGCATCAGGTGGCACAACATCCGCTTCCGCTTCAACAGCGATGCGGATCTCGATCGTTTCGAGCGGCAGGTGGAGGAGCTCACCGCAGGGCGTGTCGCCCGTGATCTGCTGCGGGTTGAGGTGAGCGGCAGCCTCAGCCTGGCCGGTCACCAGCGCTACGACCAGCTCGTCAGCGACCTGGAGAACCGGCTACTGCGCCTGCGGCTGAAAGGCGAGTGTCAGCAGGCGCCGGAAGCCGCGGAGCTCGAGCAGCTCACCGGTCGGGTGGAGGACCCCCTGATCGCCCGTGTGGCTGAGCAGCTGCAGCACCGGCTGCAGCGCGATGACGACCCCGAATCTGAGCAGGCCGCCATCGCCCGGGCGGCGCTCTGTGAACTCTTCCGCTTCACTACCCGCTGACAGCCATGCGCCTTCTTCACTGCCAACTGCAGAACGTGAGGCTGCATGGGGATCTCAGCCTCGACTTCTCGCCCCGCATCACCCTGATCGGCGGCGCCAATGAGAGCGGCAAGAGCACCCTGGTGGAAGCATTGCACCGCGCCCTCTTTCTCAAGGCCTCGGCCACAGGTGCGCCCGTGGAAGCGCTGCAGTCGCGGCTGCATCTCGGGCAGCCCGTGGTGTCCCTCGCCTTCGAGGCCAAGGGGGATACCTGGACGCTGCGCAAGCGCTTCAGCGGTACCTCCGGCCAGGTGAGCCTGCTCTCTGAGGCCAGTGGACAACAGCTCAGTGGCCCGGTGGCGGAGGAGGTGCTGGCTGAACTCGTGGGTGTGAAGGAAACCGTTGGCAGTAAACAGGCCACCACGATCCTGCCCACCCGCTGGGCCCATCTCTGGGTGATGCAGGGCGCCGCCGGCGACAACCTGCTCGAGGCCGGAAAGGCCAGTTACGACTTCGATGCGCTACTGGCCCAGCTGGAGCAGAGCGGCGGGGCTGTGGTGCAACAGTCCGCCCACGATCAACGCGTGGCCCAGCGCGTTGATACCGCGCTGGAGGAGAACTTCACCACCCGTGGAGTGAAGAAGAATTCGCCGCTCTGGCAGCGCCAGGAAGAGCTGGAGAATGCCGAGCTGGCCATGAATCAGGCTCTGGCACGGCTCGCCGACTACGAAGACGCCAGCGCTGAGCTCGCCGAGATCGGCGAACAGCTCGAGCAACTGCAGGGAAGGGACCTGCCGGCGCTGGAGGAACGCCGGCGTCTGATCAGCCAGGGGGCCGAGGCCTCGAGCCGCTTGGAGGCGGCCGTTCAGTTGGCCGCCCAGGCATTGGAACCGCTGCGCCTGCGCCATGAGACCGCCCAGAACCAGCTGCAGCAATTTGATGCGTTGGCCACTGAGCTCAGTGAACGCGAGCAGCAGCTGCAACAGCTGCAGGGCAGTCAGCAGGGAGCCGATGCCCGTGAGCTGGCCCTCGCCACAACGCTTGAGGAACGGCGCACCAGCAGGGCTGCACTGGCCTCCCAGAAACTCACTCTTGAGCAGCGCCATCAATTGGTTCAACTGCTGCTGGAGCATGCCCGCACCCAGGAGGCCCAGCAGCGGCTGGCCAAGGAGCTCGAACAACTCCAGCAGGGCCATGCCAGGCGCCGGGAGCTGGAGCAGCAACTGGCGGCACTGCCTCCCCTCAGTCGCGCTGAAGTGCAACAGCTGCGCGACCTGCAGCAGCAGAGCCGTGATGCCCGTACAAGACAGCAGGCCATGGCCGCTGGGGTGCGGTTGCTGCGCAGCGACCAGCCCGTCCGCATCAATGGTGAACTGCTGCAAAGCGGTGACCAGCGTCAGCTGAGTTCCACCTTTGAGCTGCAGGTGGGCGAGGGGGTCGCCCTGGAAATCACACCTGGAGGTGGCAAGGCCTTAGGGGATCTGGAGTCGGCCTGCATCGCGGCGGAGCAATCGTTTGACGAACGGCTCAGTGAACTCGCGGTGAACTCGGTTGAGGCCGCTGAGCAGGCGGCCGACCAACGATCAACCCTGGAGCAGCAGCTCTCGGCCCAAGCCGCCACACCACTGTCGGACTTGCAGGCACTTGAGCTGGACCAGGACAACCTGGCGCAACAGCTGAGCCAGTTGGAGCCGCAGCTGGATGCCCTGCGCGAGTGCCGGCAGCTGCTGGAGCAGGAGCAGGCTCTGCCTATCGGTGCGGCTGAGCTGCAGACCCTGCATCAGCAACTGAGCCAGACCCTCAGTCACACCACGGCTGCCTACCGGCAGGCGGAAGTGGATCTGGATGCCGCCCAGGCCGCACTGCAGGAGTTTCAGCAAGCACGGCTCAGCGAAACCAGCCAGCTGCAGATCCTGCAGGCCGAATGCAGCGATCGGCGCAGCCGGCGCGAGGCACTGCAGCAAGGCCATGGCAGCCGTGATGGCCTGGCCGCCCAGCTCACAACGTTGGCCCTGGAACGGCAGCAGGCGGAGGGGGAGCTGCAGCGGCTGCAGACCGAACGCGCCGCACTCGGCAGTGGAGACAACGAGCAGGAGCTCAGTGCCCTGCAGGAGCAGCTGGAAGCGCTGCAACGTCAGATCGAACAACTCATTGATCAGCGTGGCGCCGCCAAGCAGCGCTGCGACAGCATCAGCAATGAGGATCCCTATGCCGCCGCCGAGCAGGCCAGGGCCCTGCTGGAGGCAGCCCATGGCGATCACAAGAGCCTCAAGCGGCTCACGGAAGCCCACAAGCTCCTGCAGCAACTGTTTCTGGAAGCCCAGGCCGATCTCTCCAGCCGCTACAGCGAACCGCTGGCCCAGGCCATCGGCAGCTATCTGGGGCCATTGATTTCCGACGGTCCCGTAGCCCAGCTCAATTACGACCAGAGCAAGGGGTTTGGCGGACTGCGGCTGCGGCGCGGCCAGGAGTTCTATGCCTTCGAGCAGCTCAGCGGTGGCATGCGCGAGCAGCTCGCAGCCGCCCTGCGGCTGTCGATGGCCGATGTGCTGAAAGGCAGCCATGACGGTTGTCTGCCCCTGGTGTTTGACGATGCCTTCACCAACTCGGACCCTGAACGGGTGGACCTGGTGAAAGGGATGCTGGGTACCGCCGTGGATCGGGGGCTGCAGGTGATCCTGCTCACTTGCGATCCGGCCGCCTATGGCGGTTTTGCTGATCAGGTGGTGGAGCTGGGGAGCTGATCGCCAGAGGCATCGCCTGGCGGGTTTCCTAACCTCGGTGGATCAGGGCCTGAGCCATGGTGCCCAAGCACAGTCTCTTCCAGCGCCTCCAACACCTGGGTCAGGCCGGCAGCGCCGAACGCCAGGCTGCTCGGCAGAAGCGGCAGCAGCACAGCAGCGGCGAGATCCTGCAGACCTTTCTCGCCTACAAGCTCGATCAGGCTGCCGAGAAGATGGCCCTCGGCATCGCCATCGGTGATCCGCTCACCCTGCGCCATGAACCGGACAACCCGTGGGACGCCAACGCCGTCAAGGTGTTCTGGCGGGAGCAGTGGATCGGCTACATCCCCAAGGACATGGCAGCCCTGATTGCTGCTGAAGTGCCGGAGGCAGGTAGTGGACTGGAGGCGGTTGTCACCGGATTGACCACCACCTCGCAGCGCGATGCCTTTCGGCTGCAGATCTCCATCCCGATCCGTCGTGCCAGCCGCCGCCTGCGAGGGCTGGGGGTCACCAGTGCTTTCGCCTGGGATTTCGATCGCACCAGCGCCGGGGACAAGCTGCGGCTGGTGATCAACTGCACCGAAACCGCCCTGCGTGAACTGCAGGAGCTGCTCAGCGCCAGCTACGACGTGAGCAAGTGCGGGTACAGCTATTACCCCACCCAGGACGGACGCCATTACCCCTGGTATCTCAGCCTGACCGACAGCAGCGGCAAGGCTCCGGATGATCCCGCCAGGGTGGAGCAGCTGATCCGTTCACTGTTCGGCGTACCGAGCGAATCCACGCGGGTTCGCGAGCGGCAGACGCGACTCCGGGAACTGGAGGAGCAGCAGGAGCAGATCAGCCGGCGCCTGGAGGCGAGCCGCTCAGAAGAGCGGCGGCTGCGGCGGGAGTTCGAATTCAACAAAGCAGCCTGGGAACGGCGTACGGAAAAGGCCCAGGAACAGGGCGAGCAGGCCATGGAGCTGGCCTCCAGCGTCGAGGGCGAACTCAAGCAGCAGCTGGATCTGCGGGATCAGGAACTGCAGCTGGTACTGGCGGAGAATCAGGCCCTCGAGGACCAGCTGGCCCAGACTGGCAATCAGCTCGATGCTCTTCAGCTTCAGCTGGACTACCTGCAGCAGGTCGGCTTTGTTGCCGGCTCAGGTGATGGCCCATCACCATGGAGTGGTGCTGCTTCCGGCGCATCTGAACAGGAGCTGAGCGAGAGGCTGTTCAATAGCCTCCGTGCGCTGGCAGCGAAAGAGCGCCTTAAACCGAGGCAGTGCCTGCAGCTGGTGAGCGAGGAGCTCTGCCCGGGCCATGTGCTTGTTCTTGAGAGTGCCTGGAACTCCGCGGACCAGGCCAAGGGGTTTGAACACGGCGGACAGCTGTTCGAGCTGCTCTGGGTGTTGGCTACCGGCTTTCGCCAGCGCAAACTCGACGGTGCACCGGACATGGTGGCCGGCCAGGTGTTCGGGGCCAACAGCTATGCACCCCGGGAATCGCAGACGATCGAGCGCAACCCCCAGGCCAGGCGTGCCCGCACCTTCTCCTATGGCGGCAAGACAGTGGAGATGTGGCAGCACCTCAAGATCGGTGCCAAAGACTCCGAGAACCGCACCCTGCGCCTGCACTTCTGCTGGGACGTCGACCTGGGCCAGGTGGTGATCGGCCATTGCGGCAAGCACCTCCACAACCCTGCCCACTGATGACCTCGCCCGATCCCTCTGACGGCCTAAGTGCCTGAGGCTCCCTCAGCCGAGTCCGTTTCGGAGATCGCTATTCCCTCGATCTGAGCCTGAATGAGGCTGAGCCGCGTGCTGTCCTGAAGCCAGAGCAGGGCAGATTCAAAATCCCCCTCACGCAGGCGGCGAGCCGTTGAGCGCAGGTGGTAGTCATGCATGAAGCCCACCAGCTCGATCAGCAGTCGCTTGTGGAACCGCTCGTTGAACAGCTCGTCATCATCGCTGTCGAGCAGGGAGTCAAGCAGCTGTTTCTGGCGCCTGGTGTAGCCACCGGCCTGCGCCAACTCTGACTGGCGTTCACTGAACCTCTTTACCAGTTCATCAGGACTGTTGGGGGTGGAATCGCTCTGCATCGGTGGCTGGCTCAAGTGGCCACCACCATGAACTGAGCGCGGATCAACAAGGCCCAATCACCTGCGAACAACCACCCCAACCCTGAGCCACTGAACTCAGGGATCGATCAGATCCAGAAGACTGCCGTTCTCATCCGTGAGGCGGTGGCGTTTCCCCGTGCTGCGTGCACGGTTCTGCGCTGTGCGAAAGGCATTGGCTTGATTGTGCATGGTCTGGTAGTGCTGCCAGCGACCGAACTGGTCCTGGTACTCGATCTCGATACGGGGCATGAGAAAGCGATCTCAGAGGAAGGATGACAACACCGCCTTAGCCTTGTCTTCATCACACCACTCCTCCTCGCCGTTGTAATTGCTATACAACACAGTCGTCTCTCCATCCTTGACGGCGAAGAACGTGAGCTGGTCGTCATAACCGCGATCCTCCACTTCTCCTTCGTATTCCTCAATCGGCTCACCGCGGAAGCGGAAGCCGGTGATGATATTGAAGTCGGGATGGCCGTAAAGTCTATGAATGATCTCTCCTGGCAGCTTCACGGGCACCGAAATCTCCTCGAACTCGCCTCGATCGAAGCCACCGCTTGCGTTGAATTCGAATTCAATGGAGCACTTGCTGAGACGCATCCAAACGATATAGACGCCATCCTCGAAACTTCCGTCATCTTTCAGGCTGGGGCCTAAGGCTGGCTGATCTGCACTGAAGACGATCGTGCCTTCGTTTCCTGAATCCCCTTCATCACCACTATTGACCACGCCGTCGCATTCATTCAGCGAGCCGTAGGAGTTGTCACGCAACTCCTCAAGCTCCGAGACCAACTCTCCACTGGCAATCGACTCCAGCAATTGCTGCATCTGACCCAGATCCAGGGCGCCGAATGCAATCCGACCACCAGGCTCTGTCTTGATATAAATGGAATGGCTCTCGTCATCACTGTCTCCAGCGAGTGCCGAACCCGAAGGGCCAGGGCCATCCAGGCGCTGAACAATCCAGGCCTTGAAGTCTGCAAGCTCAGACTCGGGAATCTCTTCGATCACATAGCCCTTGCCTGACTTGCTGACAACAGCGACCTGATATGGACGCTCTTCGCGGGATTCAAAGTAATTCGAAAAGTAGCCAGTACCTCGATCCTCATCGAGGCAGGTGCTTTCACGCTCTTCCCATTCAAGATCATTAGGCATGCAGATATGCCAGGTACCGTCTTGCTTAAGGAATCTGATCTCAGATGGAGAAGTGGATGTTGATCCATAGTCGACGAAAGACGGACTGAGGGATTCATCAAATGTCTTTTCGCCATTGACCTTGACCTCTGACCAGTCCCTTTCAAGGTCTGCCAGAAGATCCTGCTTGTCGTCGGGCAGCTTCCAGCCCAAAACGACTCTCGCCTTGCCGTGTGAAACAACATTGGCGACATGCCTGCCGTTCTCAATGACACAGTCGCCAGGCAAAAGTGCAGTGGTTTTCTCTGACAGTTTCATCAGATACTCATCGCACTCTTCTTCGATGACGCCGAGGTTGACCAGTATCAGCTTCTCGCCATCCGAGAGTGGCTCGAGCAGGTGAGGGACATTTTCAAATGGAGACCTCTCAAAGCCATCCTTGTCTTCATCAGCACTGAACAGCTGATCCCAGGCAATTGATGAATCAGTACTTTTATCGCCAGCACCACGTTTCTTCAAGCTCTTACGGGCTGCGCTTTGAACATCGTCATCGTCATCCTGAAGCAATTCTCGGAGCGTCACTTCCGCTGTAGCGCTGTTTTGAGCCACAGCCTGTCGAATCGTCCAGCGGCCTGACTTCGCAAGGATGTCAAGAATGCTTGGGTCTACGCTCCCTTCGTTGAGGCGCTCAACTTTTTCGTCCTCATCCAGCACCTTCCATTCTGCAGGTAGATCACGCTCGCGAATAGCCGACTGGACGTCAGTGTCTTCATCGGCCGCAAGCCGCTCAAGAACCGAATCGGGAGTAGATGGAGAGAGTGCTACCGCCTGGCGAATGGACCAGTTCCCAGAACCAGCCAGAATTTCCAAGACGCTCTCAGGCACACCTGGCTCTCTGAGCGCGGCTATACGGTCATCGTCTTCGAGCGCTTTCCACTGATCAGGAAGCTGGCGTTCTCTGATGCCGGATTGGACATTGACATCATCGTCTTCGGCAAGCCTGTCAAGAAGCACCTGCGGTGTGCCTTCATGGAGCGCGACGGCCCGCCGCACCTCTGTAGCGCGAGCCTGCGCTAGCACACGGAGAATGCTCTCATCAACAGATTGCTCGGCCAGGCGTTCAGCTTTTTCCCAGATCGAAAGGAATCTCCATTCAACGGGAAGTAGGCGTTCCTCGCTGGCGGCAAACTGAACATCCTCATCATCGTCTTTCTTGAGTCTGGACAACACTGCATCTGAGGTGCTGGGACTCCAGGCCACAGCCTGCCGCAGTGACCAGTTTTCGGAGCTGGCAAGCGCCTCAATGATGTCTGCATTGATCTCATCACTCTGCAGAGCCGAAATCTTTTCATCCTGACTGCGATAGCGGTATTCCCGTGGCAGAGAACGCTCACCAAGCGCTTGACGCACATCCGAGTCGTCGTCATCTGCCAGGGTGCTTAACACCACTTCCGGGGTGTTGTCATGCCAGGCGACTGCGCGCCGGACTTCCCAGTCGTCGGATCCTGCCAATGCGGTGAGCACTTCGGCGCTGACATCAGCTGAACTCTTGAGGCGTTCAACGATTACGGAATCGTCCAGTTTCTTCCAATCATTGGGCAGGTTCATGAGTCGTTCGTTAGTCGGTAAGTTGTCGTCAGCTTCGTCATCTGATGTGTCTCCTGAGGCATCGATTCCCTTGGCCTCCAGGAGTGCTTCGTAGAAAGCGGTGAAATTCAGGCGCTCTGAGCCATCAGGCCGCAGGCCTACATAGCCGCATGCACGCACGATGTCTGATTTGCCGACATCGCCTATCTCCTTGATCCTGGCCAGTAACTCACTTCCGGCAAGAGGCGTGCCTGGCTGATCAGCCAGAGCAGGCTCCGTCTCAGTCAGCTCTTCGCCCTCTGCCATCTCGGCTGCAACCTCGGGTTCTTCCTCATCTGGCAGAGCAGTGGGTTGAAGACGCCGATCAGTGCCGTCTGTTGATTGCAGGAGCGATCGGTCCGTGATCAGCGCCCATGCCACTGGAATCAGCGCGAGGAGCAAGGCAACCAGGCTTCCACCTCTATTCAGAAGCAGCAGCACCGAGGCAAGCCCAAGCGCCAGCGAGGCCCACTCGATCCGCCCCAGCCTGCCGAGACCAGATGCCCTGGCTCCATCCGTTCTGCTCAGGAGAGGACCGCCAACCCCGACAAGCAGAACGAGCACTAGGGCCCATGGGGTGATCAGCAGACCAAGAGCCAACAGGCATCCACTGATCACCGCAGCGAATCGGTGATCAGACCACAATCGCAACAAAAGCCGGCTCACATCCCAGGCGCAGCAAGGGCTTCACGCTAGCAGCGCTACAATTAAAGCTTCATAAATGAAATCTTAATCTTTATTCGTCCAGCGAATACTTCCTTAATCCCTACAGCCTGACTTGCCTGTCGTTGGCCTCCGGTCGCACTTCCCTGTTTCATGTCCCCACTTATGATCTCTGCACTGCTGGTCGTTCTGAGCTGGTCTGCAATCCTGCTGACTGCTCTCGCTTGGTTCGGGACAGCCAGACAGCGCCTTCAATGTCACGGCCTGGCAGGGCGCTTCCAGGCAGAGCTGAGGCGCCGGGGCCTGTTCAGTGCTTCGGTGGTTCGCACGTGATCTGACCCGTAAACCCCTTTGCACCGAAAGCATGGCTGCAGCTGACAGCCCATGCCATGACCACCACCAGCAAGGACGTCGCCGCCGATCGGCGCCTGGTCGAAGTCATTGAGCTCCATCCACACCCGCACTTCTCCAACAGGTTCGCTGGCTTCCGGTGCCTGGATGGTGCGGCTGCAGAAGTGCTCCGCCAGGAAGATCCTTCCGGCGAGGTCGTCGATC
>VGPQ01000012.1 GCA_016882555.1 Cyanobacteria bacterium M_surface_7_m2_040 | reverse complement strand
TGGATCCCTGCCAAGCACCTGCTGCCCCAGGGGCTGGAGGGGGCCGCCTGGCAGCTCGAGCAGTCCCGCCCGCTGGGCGGCGACGAGGTGCTGCTGCGCTACCGCCGCGCCCGCTCGGCGTAGCGCCGCACCAGCTCCCGCAGGGGAAGTTGGTCGAGGCTGCCAACCGGCAGCCCCAGGGTCCTGGCCAGGCGGCAAAAAGCCATCGACAAGCCCATTGGCAGGGATGCTCTGGTTAGTTTTGCGCGGCATGCTGCGCCGCGTCGCTGGTCGATGGCTGGATTGGAAGCCCGCTGGCACCGCGGCATGGCTGAGCTGCCCGAGCGTCAGTGGGACCAGCTGGTGGCTGCAGCCAGCGGTACGGCTGAGCCGTCGCCATTTTTTTGCTGGCGCTGGCTGCATCAGCTCGAGGCCAGCGGCAGCATCGTGCCCGCCCAGGGCTGGCAGAGCTGCCCGCTGGCCCTGTGGCGCGGCGAGCAGCTGCTGGCCGTGGCGCCCCTGTACCTCAAGGGGCACAGCTACGGCGAATTCGTGTTTGATCAGAGCTTTGCCGAGCTCGCCGGTCGCCTGGGCCAGCGCTACTACCCCAAGCTCGTGGGCATGAGCCCGGTGAGCCCGGTGGCCGGCTATCGCTTCTGGATCGATCCAGCCGCAGACGCGGCCCAGCTCACGGCTGTGATGCTTGAGCTGATCGATGGCTTCTGCCGGGAGCACGGCATCTTCAGCGTCAATTTTCTCTATGTGGATCCAGCCTGGGCGCCCCTGGCCGAGGCGGCCGGCTGCAGCCGCTGGCTCAACCAGCAGAGCACCTGGAGCAATCCCGGCTTCGCTGGCTTTGACGACTACCTAGCCAGCTTCAACGCCAACCAGCGCCGCAACATCAAGCGCGAACGCAAGGCCGTGGCGGCCGCTGGCCTCAGCGTGACCCCCCTGGCCGGCGAAGCGATCCCGCCGGCGCTGGTGGATCGCATGCATGAGTTCTATGCCATGCACTGCGCCCGCTGGGGAGCCTGGGGCAGCAAGTACCTCACGGAGTCCTTCTTTGAGGCGGCGGCCCGCGAGCTGCGCGAACACCTGGTGCTGTTTGCAGCCCATCCCCAGGACTGTGGTCCTGAGGATCCCCTGGCCATGTCGCTGTGTGTGCGCGGCGGCGACCAGCTCTGGGGCCGCTACTGGGGCAGCGCCGTGGAGCTTGAGAACCTGCACTTCGAGGTCTGCTACTACGCCCCCATCGCCTGGGCGATCGAGCAGGGCATCCGCCGCTTCGATCCCGGTGCCGGCGGCAGCCACAAACGGCGTCGCGGCTTCGTGGCCGAGCCCCGCATCAGCCTGCACCGCTGGAGCGATCACCACTTCGCCCAGATCCTCTCGCAATGGTTGCCCGGCGCCAACGCCCAGATGCAGGCCCAGATCGAGGCGATCAATGCCGAGCTGCCGTTTACGGCTACCTACGATCCACCCCATGTCTCAACTCAGACCTCAGCCCCTGAACCCTGAGCAGCTGAGCGAGCTTGCAGCTCTCGATGGGCGCCTGTCGCAGCGCTTCATCGCCCTGGATCCGGCCGGCTATTTCCTGATCAAGGTCGACCATGGGGCGGCCGAACTGGTGGTCGAGCATTTCGGCAACGGCATCGATGAGCGGGGCCTGGCCACCGACCCCGACACCGGCGAGGTGCTCAGCTGTCGGGGGGCCGGTCCTCGACAGCCCCTGGCAACATGGCGGGCGCGCAGCGCCAAGCAGCTGGGCATCGCCCTTGCTGAGGGCGAGGGGCCCCATCCGCTCTCACGGCTGGATCACGCCCTGTACCTCGGCCGTGAACTGCAGCGGGCCGAGGAGTGCCTGCGGGCCGGCCAGGAATACATCCAAGACTGATCGAGCCAGGCTTCGGGTCTCGACCGGCTTCGGCTCAGACCGGCTGCAGTTCGCGCAGCGGCGTTGCCGGAGGCGCTGGCGGTTCGGGCGGCAGGTCGGCCAGCTGCTCCTGAATCTCGCGGGTGACCACGCCCCGGTATTCCAGGAAGTGCTCGTTGTGGGCCAGCACCACCACGAACTGTTCGAGCACCCCCGGGTTCTTGCGGGCCACCTTGAGCACCGAACGCCAGAAGCGCCAGCGGGTGTCGCGCTGGATGCCCTGGCGCCAGATCACGATCAGCAGCGCCCGCACATCGGTCCAGCTGGGCAGGGCGGCCTTGCCGAAGGCGGCTGGCACATGCTGCTGCCAGCGCGGCAACCCCATGTTGAGGTAGTAGTGCGTGACACGGTCGATGTAGGCGTGGGGCTCGTAGAGCCGGCAGAAGGCATCGACGTATTCATTGGCGATCTCGCGGATCGGCCGGGTCGGCACGAAATTAAGCAGGTTGGTCTGGTTGACGCCCTTGGCGTCGGCCGTCTCCTGGATCAGCCGCCCTTCCTTCTCCAGCCGGTGCCAGAGGCCGGTGTTGGGCAGGGCCTGCAGCATGCCCATCATCGCCGCCGGAATGCCGGTGCGGCTCACGAATTCGACGATGCGATCGCCGGCACCCGTTTTCTCGCCATCGAAGCCGATGATGAAGCCGGCCATCACCCGGATGCCATAGCTGCGAATGCGGTCGACCGCGTCTTCGAGGGAGCTGCGTGTGTTCTGTAGTTTCTTGGCGGTCTCGAGACTGGCGGCGTCAGGGGTCTCGATGCCGAGAAACACCGAGTCGAAGCGACACTCCGCCATCATCCCCATCAGCTCCTCATCGGAGGCCAGGTCGACCGAGGCCTCGGTGGCGAAGCTGAACGGGTAGCCGTGCTCGATCTGCCAGGCCTTGAGCGCGGGCAGCAGGAGCTTGGCGTTGCGCTTGTTGCCGATGAAGTTGTCATCGACCAGAAAGATTGAGCGGCGCCAGCCGAGGTCGTAGAGAAACTGCAGCTCGGCGATCAGCTGCTCGGGGGTCTTGGTGCGTGGTTTGCGGCCGTAGAGCACGATGATGTCGCAGAACTCGCACTGGAACGGGCAGCCCCGCGAGAACTGCACGCTCATCGAGTCGTAGGCATCGAGCTCGAGCAGGTCGAAGCGGGGCACCGGTGTGCCGGTCACATCCGGCTTGTCGCCATTGGCGCTGAAGCGCCCGCTGCGTTCACCCTTCTCAATTGCCTCAATAAACAGGGGCAGGGTGATCTCCCCTTCGTCGAGCACCTTGAAGTCGGCCAGCTCGAGTTCCGGTGCATCCGGCGTGGAGCTGGCAAACGGCCCGCCCACCGCCACGGGCAGCCCGCGCTCCTTGGCCCGGGCGATCTGCGCGGCCATGTCGGCCTTCTGCACGATCATCCCCGAGATCACCACCAGCTCGGCCCAGGCCCACTCGGCGTCGCTGACCTCGCGCACGTTGCGGTCCACCAGCTTCATCTCCCAGTGCTGGGGAAGCAGGGCCGCCACGGTCACCAGCCCAAGGGGCGGCAGCAGCACCTTGCGGTTCACCAGCTCGAGGATCTTCTCGTAGCTCCAGAAGGTCTTGGGGAACTCCGGGTAGATGAACAGCGTGCGCATGCGGCGGGCGGCAGAGGGGCAGTCCAGTGCGCTTGCGCGTCAACTGGGGGAAAAACGAACGCTGGACAGAAAGGCGCGATGGCAGCTGCAGCTGGTCATGGTGAGCTCCATGGCCGCGACGCAGGTTTGAGGCCGGCCGGATTGCTGCAGTTCATTGACTCCAATCAGGCTACGCGATCTGTTTTGCGGCTGATGGGACCCGAACTCTGCTGTAATGGCGCTCACACACGAGTGGAGATCCCATGGGCGTGGCGATTTATCTGGGCCTGGTGGGTGGCGGATTGGCCACTGCCTTCATGGCGACCGTGGTGCTGAAGGGCATCAAGCTGATCTGAGCCGGGGGTCGGGAAGCCTCGTGCGCTGATGGCGAATCAGCTCCACAGCCCCCAGGACACAGCCCACCCCACCCATCAGCGCAAAGCAGGCTTCGAGCCCCAGCGCTTCGCTGAGGACTGCGGCCAGCACGCCACTCAGTCCGCCGCTGCCCAAGAAGGCGATCTGGGCCAACCCGGCCATTCGCCCGCGGATGCGCTGGGGTGAGCCCACCTGGGCAATCATGTTGACCCCCGCCAGCAGGCTCGCCGTACCGGCCCCGATCACAAACGTCATCGCCAGCCCGACCGCAGCGTTGTCGGCTCTGGCGAAGCCCAGCTGGGCCAGCCCGGTCGCCAGGGTGCAGCAGCCCAGCAGCAACCCCGGTCTGCTGCTGATCCAACGGCTGTAGCGCTGCAGCACCACCCCGCCGGCGATGCTGCCGGCGGCCAGAACCGCCGTGAAGCCTCCCAGGGCCTGGGGGCTGCCATCGAGCACCCGGCGCGCCATCACCGGTGCCAGGGCTGGGTGAAAGAACACAGCCAGACAGGCCACGGCCGTGAAGCGCAGCACATGCCGCAGCACCGGCCCGCAGCTTTGCCAGGCATTCAGCAGCGACGTCTCGCTGCTGCCGCCGGCATCCAGCCGGGCGGTGCTGCGCACTTCACCAGCGCGGTTGGGCACCAGCAGCCACAGGATCGTGGCGATGGGCAGCAGGTAGGTGGCTGCGTCTAGGGCCAGGGCGATGCTGGCTCCGCTGAGGGCCATCATCCATCCGCCCAGCGGTGGGCCCACCAGCTTGCCCACGTTGAACACCACCGAAAAACTGGTGAGGTAGCCGGCCAGCTGATCGGGCTCGTCCACCAGCAGGGCGCAGTACTTGCTGCGTGCCGTGAGCTCATAGGTGCTGGCGATCCCCACCAGCAGCGTGCTCAGCAGCAGCAGAGCCATCTGCAGCTGGCCGCTGCTCAGCGGGATCGCCACCGCTCCCAGCACCCCTGCACCAAACAGGGCCCACTGGGCGCGGATCAGCACCGTTTCGCTGCCGAGGCGATCGGTGACCACGCCGGCCGGCCCGCTCACCGCCAGGGCCGGCAGGGCCAGCGCCGCAAAATGCAACGACAACAGCAGGGGGCTGTTGCTGCCATGCAGCAAAATCCAGCCCTTGGCGGTGAGGCCCGCAAAGGAGCCGGCGGTGCTCAGGCCCGAGGCCACCAGAAAGGTGGTGCGTTGATGGCGGCGCAGGGCGCTGAGCAGGGCCGCCGTGCTCAAACGCCTGATGGCTCCAGATGGCCTCGGGCTTCGGCCACCATGGCGCCCGCCCCCACCACTTCGCCGATCAGGTCGTAGGTGTCGGCGGCGGTGATGCGCACCGGCACCATGGTTCCCGGGGCAGCGCAGAGGCCCCCGTCGCCAGGCCGCACCCGCACCTCTCCATCCACGTCGGGGGCAAAGCGGGCGCAGCGGCCGAGCATCGCGCCTGTGGAGGGGTTCTCCTGCTCGATCAACACATCGACGATGCGACCCACCAAGGCCCCGTTGCGGGCCGCGGCGATCGGCTGCTGCAGGGCCATCAGCCGGTCCTTGCGCTCGGCGGCCACCTCGTGCGGCACCTGATCCGGCAGCTCAGCCGCAGGCGTCCCCTCCTCAGGCGAGAAAGTGAACACGCCCACATGGTCGAACCGCTGCTCGGCCACAAACTCCAGCAGATGCTGGAAGTGCTCCTCGGTCTCTTCGGGGAAGCCCACGATGAAGGTGGTGCGCAGCACCGCATCCGGGAGCTGCTGGCGGATGCGCTGCAGCAGGCCACCGGTCACGTCAGCCTGCCAGGGGCGGTTCATCGCCCGCAGCACGTCCGGGTGGCTGTGCTGCAGCGGCAGATCCAGGTAGGGCAGAACGTTGGCCACCTCGCGGTAGGCCGCCAGCACTTCGGGGGTCAGCCCGGTGGGATAGGCGTAGTGCACGCGGATCCAGGGAATCTCGACCTCGCCCAGGGCCCGCAGCAGTTGGGCCAGCTGCGGTTTGCCGTAGAGGTCGAGGCCGTAGTTGGTGGTGATCTGGCTGATCAGCACCAGTTCTTGCACACCCTGGGCGGCCAGGCTGTGGGCCTCAGCCACGATGCTCTCGATCGGCCGCGAGCGCTGGTCGCCCCGCAGCCTGGGAATGATGCAGAAGGCGCAGCGGTAGTCGCAGCCTTCCGCCACCTTGAGGTAGGCGAGCGCTTCGCTGGTGGTGCGGTACCGCGGCAGGTGCTCGTCGCCCACGAAGGTGGGCGTGCTGCTCACCCGGTTCACCCGCTCACCGGCCTCCACCCGTTCCAGCACGCTCACAATGTGCTGGTAATCGCCGGTGCCCACGATCGCCTTGGCCTCCGGCAGGCTGTCGAGCAGCTCCTGCTGGAAGTGCTGGGCCAGGCAGCCGGCAATGATCAGTTCCTTGCCCGCTTCGGCCAGTTCCACCAGGGTGCGCACCGATTCCTCGCGAGCGTCCTGGATGAAGCTGCAGGTGTTCACCACCACCACGGCGGCATCGCTTTCATCGGCGCTCACGCCATAGCCAGCCTCGGCCAGCAGGCCGAGCATGTGCTCGGTGTCCACCCGGTTCTTTTCGCAGCCCAGGTGGGCAAAGGCCACGGTTGGCTTGGTCATCGACTGGGCGCCATCGGCTGAAGCCATTTCCACCCTATGGGACGGTGGTCGGGCCGGCTGAGGCTGCGAGAATGCGATCGCTTTGTCGATCAATCCTGTGACCGCCAGCCGTCTCAGCGAGCGTCTCAGCAGTCAGCGCCGCCGGCCCGAAGGCGGCCACCGCTGGGTGCGGGTGGTAATGGCCGTGCTGGCCACCATCGGCTTGATCGACACCGGCTCGATCACCCTCAACACATGGGGCCTGCTGGGGTCGCTGAGCTGCAGCAGCCAGGGCTTTCTGGGCTGCAATGGCTGCGACAAGGTGCTCTCCAGCGCCTGGGGCAGCCTGTTGGGCCAACCCCTGTCGCTGTTTGGGGCTCTGGCGTACGGGGCCATGCTGTTGCTGGCCCTGGCCCCCTTGGTGAGCCGCGGAGAGCTGCGTCTGCAGGTCCAGGCTCCCTGCCGCTGGGGTGTGTTTCTGCTGAGCACGGCCATGGCGGTGTTCAGCCTGGTGCTGCTGGGCGTGATGGCCTTTGCGATCCGCGATTGCTGCCCCTTCTGCATTCTTTCGGCAGCCCTCAGCATCAGCTTGTTTGTGTTGAGCCTGCTCCAGGGTGACTGGGCCGATCGCGGCCAGCTGGTCTTCAGAGGTGTTCTCGTGGCCTTGGTGGTGGGTCTGGTGGGCCTGGGCTGGGCTGCCGCGGTCAACAAGCCCGCGGCGCTCAGCACCAAGGGAGCCCCGATTCCGGTCACCAGCATCAGCACCCCCAGCACCGTGGCGCTGGCCGAGAAGCTCACCGCCTCAGGCGCGGTGATGTACTCCGCCTACTGGTGCCCCCATTGCCATGAGCAGAAGCAGCTGTTCGGCAAGGAAGCCACCGCCAAGCTCAAGGTGATCGAGTGCGCCCCCGACGGCCAGAACAGCCAGGCCGCCCTCTGCCAGCAGAAGAAGATTGAGGGCTTCCCCAGCTGGGAGATCAACGGGCAGCTGGATTCGGGTGTCAAGCCGCTGCAGAAACTGGCGAACCTGGTCGGTTACGACTCCCTGGTGACCCCTGCCATGCCCGCCGGACCCTGAGGCTTGAGCCTTCACGTGGCCGCGGTACAGGTCAGAACCCGGTTCGCTGCCATCCGTTCAGTGGATCGGCGCCGTGCTGATTGGCTCTCCCTGCCGCTGCACCGTGTGGCGCTGCCAGAACGGTTGGCTCGCTGGTGCATCGGTGCGGTGGTGGCCGCCGCGGCTCTCGCCGCGAAACAGGGCTGCCTCAATCAACAGCTCCGTCAGCATCTGACGATGGTGCAGATCGATCTGGTCGCGCAGCCTGCTGCGCTCGCTGGTGCCGATGAGTCTCACCCCCTCGCCAGGGTTGAGGCTGCGCCATTGCTGCACCTGCGGCCAGCGCTCCAGTCCCAGGCGCTGTTCCCGCACCTGCCGCAGGGCCTGACGCAGCACTGAGGCCTGCCGCTCCACCCCCGCGGCCTGCCAGCAGAGCAACCGCAGGTGCTGCCGCTGGCTCTGGATCGCCCCCTCGTCGGCCTCCTCTCCTGCCGCGACCAGCGGCCCCAGGTGCCGTGTGGCCTCGACCCTGGCGTCCGGGGTTGAGGGCGCCAGGTGTCGTCCCAGGTGGCGCCCCAGCTGGCGGGCAAACACCAGGCATTCCATCAGTGAATTGCTGGCCAGCCGGTTGGCCCCATGCACGCCGGTGCTGGCCGCCTCACCCACCGCATAGAGGCCACCCAGCGAGGTGGCTGCGTCAAGGTCGGTCTCAATGCCGCCCATCCAGTAGTGCGCCGCTGGCGCCACAGGGATCGGAGCCTGGAGGGGGTCCAGTCCCAGCTCCCGGCAGCGGCCCAGGATCGTGGGGAACTGCGCCTGCAGCCGCGGCTCGCCGACCGGCCGCAGATCCAGCCACAGGTGCTCCACCCCCTGTTGGCCCATGGCGCGGGCCAGGGCCCGGCTCACCTGGTCGCGCGGGGCCAGATCCGCACCGACCAGGCCGCTCACCGGGCTATGGCCGCTGCTGTCGAGCAGCTTGGCGCCTTCGCCCCGCACCGCTTCCGAAATCAGGAAGTGAGGCGCTCCGGGCAGCATCAGCGCAGTGGGGTGGAACTGCACGAACTCCAGATCCCGCAACTGCGCCCCGGCGGCCCAGGCCATCGCCAGGCCATCGCCACTGGCCTGGGCAGGGTTGGTGGTGTGGGCAAACAGATGACCGCCGCCGCCGGTGGCCAGCACCACCGCCTGGCTGGCCACCCAGCCGATGCGATCGGGCTCCAGCACCTGCAGCCCGTGGCAGTGGCCAGCCTCAACCCACAGCTGCAGGGCCATCAGGCCCTTGCTTTGCACCACATTGGGCCTGGCCTGAACCTCCCGTTCGAGCGCGTCGACCAGGGCGCCGCCGGTGCGGTCCTGGGCGTGCAGCACCCGCCGGTGGCTGTGGGCTGCTTCCAGCGTGGTGCTCAGCTCCCCGTTGTTGCGGTCGAAGGCCATGCCGAGCTCCAGCAGCCGTTCGACGCAGCCGGGGGCTTGGTGCACCAGCAGGTCAACGGCGGGGGGATCACACAGCCCCGCGCCGGCTTGCAGGGTGTCGGCCACGTGGCTGGCCAGGCTGTCGTCGGGACGGGTCACCGCGGCGATGCCGCCCTGGGCCCAGCGGCTGGCCGAGCGCGGTGAGCCTCCTTTGCTTAGGAGCAGCACCCGCAGCTGCGTCGGCAGCTCCAGGCAGGTCATCAGCCCGGCCGCCCCGCTGCCAACCACCACCACATCCCAGGAGGTGCCAGTGATGCTGGAGGGGGTGGTTGCCATCAAAAAGGCCGCCGGTCACAACCGGCGGCCGGCAAGTGGCGGCGAGCTTAGGGCTCAGCGGTACTGGCCGTCATTGATGCGGTCGAAGCCTTCATTGAGCGCCACCTCGGGTGCGGTGACCGTGAAGTTGTCCTTGTACTTCTGGAACAGCTCCTTCTGGCGATCGGTCAGATCGAGCTTGAGCACGTCATCGACGCTGTTGTAAGGACCGCCGAGCACGATCTTGCCCGCCAGGGTGGGGTACATCCCAGGGAAATCCTGGAAGCGGCGCACCGAGCAGTTGTTCAGATCGATCTTTCCGGCCCGTTCGGCGATTTTGTCGTCAGCGATGTTGCGACGATCGGCGGCAAAGGCGGCCGGGGGCAGCACCAGGGTGCACAGCAGGCCAAACAGAACGATCCCACCCATCAGCCAGGCAACCAGCCGTTTCATCGCGACACTCCAAGAGGCGTGTGCAACGTTACAGACACCGCACTCCCGCTTTGAGCTTCCCGCTGCCGGCTTTTGCAGATCTTCAGATCAGCCCGCTCCAGCGGGGGGCATTCAGGGCCAGTGCCAGAAACAGGCCATCAACAGCCAGGGTCGTGATCAGGGTGATCGCCACCAGTCGCCCCGCCAGTGAACCAAGCCAGAGCCGGCGACCGAGGGCAACCAGGGCCAGGGCAAAGGCCACCACCAGGGCGAGGTTGGCCGGGCTCAGCACCAGCGTGGCGGCATCCTGCAGCAAGCCGATCGCTGCGCTCGGTTCGGCGGCGAGCACCGTGGGCCACAGCGCCATCACCCCGGTGAGGGCCATGGCGCAATCGGTGGCCGCCGTGCCGAGCAGCGAGGCCAGATAGAAGGCGCCGGCCAACTGCCAGCGGCTGCGCAGCCCTCCCAGGGCGAGGGGCAGGGCCAGGGCCTCGATCGGCAGGTGCCACAACGGATGCAGCCGGCACCAGCCCCAAAAGAGACTGCCGCAGAACCAGCTGCCGGCAAAGCCGACCAACACCGCGCCCAGCCGTGCTTGCTCGGGCCGCTCGCTCAGGCCCAATAGCAAGCCCGCGGCAAGCAGAGGCACCGTGAGCAGGGTGGCCAGCCATGGCTGGGTATGCACCAGCGGCGCCTGCACAAACACCGGCAGCGTCACCAGCAGCCCTGCCAGCCCCAGCACGGCAGCCTCCGGCGCCGCCAAGGTCCGGGCGCTGAGAGCTCCCAGCGGCAGCCGCTCAGGCCTGGGCCCAGACAGCAGGCTTGGCGGAACGCCGATCACCAATCTGAGAAAAAACGTTGCGCAACCTTAAGCGCATCGGGGCCATAGGTTGAGCCCGGCTCCCTTTGCGGGTGCTGGCGCCCATCCAATCCCTGCATCCGGCTGATCCATGGTTCCGGTTTTCGCATCCAGCGAGCTCTCGCTGATTCAGGCCTGCTGGCGATCGTTGGTGCTTGGGGTGGTGCAGGGTCTGACCGAATTTCTCCCGATCAGCAGCTCGGCGCATTTGAAGGTGGTGCCGGTGCTGCTCGGCTGGGGAGATCCGGGTGTCTCCTTCACGGCGGTGATTCAGCTGGGCAGCATCGTCGCCGTGTTCGCCTACTTCTGGGCCGATCTGCAGCAGGTGGCGCGAGCCATCGCCCGGGCCCTGCGCCATGGTCAGTGGGCCGAGCCAGATGCCCGCCTCGGCGTGGCCATGGCCGTGGGCACCGTGCCGATCGTGCTTGCGGGGCTGGCGATCAAGCGCTGGCTGCCCGATTACGACCATTCGCCGCTGCGCAGCATGGCCAGCATTGCGATCGTCTCGATGGTGATGGCGCTGTTGCTGGCCCTGGCCGAGTTGCTGGGCCAGCGCCGCCGGCAGCTGAACCAGGTCACGGCCGGTGATGGTGCATGGGTGGGGCTGGCCCAGGCTCTGGCATTGGTGCCGGGGGTGTCGCGCTCCGGCAGCACCCTCACGGCAGCCCTGTTCAGCGGCTGGGAGCGCGCTGCGGCGGCTCGGTTTTCCTTCCTGCTCGGGCTGCCGGCCATCACCCTCGCCGGCCTGGCTGAACTCAAGGATGCCGTCAGCGCACCCGCCAATGGCGGCCCGCTGCCGCTCCTGGTGGGCCTGGTGTCGGCGGGGGTGGTGAGCTGGTTGGCGATCGCCTGGCTGCTTCGCTATTTGCAGCGCCACGGCACCTGGGTGTTTGTGGTGTATCGCCTGCTGTTCGGCGTTGGCATCCTGCTGTGGCTGCGCTCAACCGCCACAGTGGGATGAGCCCGCGGCCCGCTTGCTCCGGCGCCTGACCAACCCGTGTGGAATGAGCCCTCCGCTGCCCTGGCCGACTCGCTTCCAGGGCCTGAACGTCAGCCCGACCCGGCCGTGGTGGTGAGCGTTGAGCCGGGCTCAATCGCCGATGAGCTGGGTTTTCAGCCGGGCGATCGCCTGATCAGCATCAATGGCCTGCGGCCCCGCGATCTGATCGATCTGCAGGTGCTCTGCAGCGAAGAGGAGCTCACCCTGGAGGTCGACGATCCCGATGGCAGTCGCCACGTGGTCCAGCTCGAGAAAGACGCCGATGAAGGCCTCGGCCTGGGGTTCAGCGAAGCGCTGTTCGATGGCTTGAAGCAGTGCAACAACCACTGCCCCTTTTGCTTCATCGACCAGCAACCGCCTGGCAAGCGCCGCAGTCTCTACCTCAAGGACGACGATTACCGTCTCAGCTTTCTCTACGGCTCGTACCTCACCCTCACCAACCTCAGCGAGGCCGACTGGCTGCGCATCGAGACCCAGCGCCTCTCACCG